>NZ_JAUBRH010000022.1:65486-90164 GCF_036701775.1 Microcoleus sp. N9_A2
GGAGAAGGACTTGTTCCAGTTGCTGGAGTCGGAGAAGGACTTGTTCCAGTTGCTGGAGTCGGAGAAGGACTTGTTCCAGTTGCTGGAGTCGGAGAAGGACTTGTTCCCTCAATGGTGAAGGGATTGTCGTCTACGCGGGGTATTTGAGCTGTAGTGAACCGAGATTCATCTAGCGAGTTCGATCGAACATCAATCAACACCGCCAAAAATTCCCCAGTTTGCCTGTCCCTAATAATCGTGTTGCTAGAATTCGAGCCTTGGCCCTGGAAAATTTCTAACTCTGTAAAGTTTAAACCTCCAGCCAGACCGATCGAATCTCCCGCATTAAAATCTCTAATTACATCAGCATCGCCGATTTCGCGGCCGCCAGTAGTCAGAAACCCGTTGCCACCAGGCGACGTGCCCACCCTACCGAGAACAAAGATATCCGATCCGTCGCCTCCTGTCAGAGTATCAGACCCGCGATCGCCCGAAAGAATATCATCCCCAGCATCTCCAGACAAAGAATCATTGCCGTCGCCCCCGAAGAGCAGGTCATCACCCTCGCCGCCGTCACCAGTATCGTTACCAACACCGCCGGTGATGACATCCCCGCCCTCGGCGCCCAACAAAATATCATTGCCAGCGCCGCCGATCAGGCAGTCGTTACCCGTGTCGCCAAAAACAGTGTCACTGCCCTTGTCGCCAAAAATCAGGTCGTCCTCGCCACCACCGCGCAGACAGTCATTGCCTTTACCGCCGTACAGCGAGTCGTTGCCTTCAGCACCCAAGACAAGATCGTTGCCCTGGTCGCCAAAAGCTACGTCACCGCCCTCGTCGCCAGACACCAAGTCATCGCCTTTGCCGCCCCGCGCCGTGTCATTGCCACGCCCGCCCTCAACGATATCTTTACCAGCGCCACCGTTGAGAGAATCGTTACCGTCTTCGCCCCTGAGTAGATCGTCTCCGTCCCGACTCAGAAGCGTGTCGTCGCCGCCACCCCCGGAAATCGTGTCATTGAACAAGCTGCCGATTAAATAGTTACTGCCGTCATTGGCGACAACTAAGCCATCGACAAAAAGTGGTTCTGGGGGAGGCGTAGGAACTGTCACAGGTGGCCGCGGCACCGGGGTGATCGAAATGTCCGGGCCCGTCCCCGTCATTGTTGTCGAAGTCCCCGTCATCGTTGTCGAAGTCCCCGTCATTGTTGTCGAAGTCCCCGTCATCGTTGTCGAAGTCCCCGTCATCGTTGTCGAAGTCCCCGTCATCGTTGTCGAAGTCCCCGTCATTGTTGTCGAAGTCCCCGTCATTGTTGTCGAAGTCCCCGTCATCATCGGCTCCGTTCCCGACGACGGCGTAGGCTGCGGCACCGTGCCGCTATCCAAACTATCCTCGTTCTCATCGGGTAGCCGCCCTTCGAGAAAAATTAGTGGTACTGCACTTGCCATTGTTCCGACTCCTTGCGACGCTACTCAAAAACTACTAAATAAACTTAAAGTCAGATGCAGTAATGACGGTGCTGAGGGCTCCCGGCACTGTAGGAATAGAATTCAACACTGCCAAATCGAAAGCTGGGAGACTGTCATCTGCCATATTCGGGTCAAACCCTAGAACATACTTGTTAAAAGTATTGTTCAGGTACACGAAGAAAGCTCCCGTTTGGCTCGAACCGTTTTGATTTTTCAACACTGCATTTACTGCTTGAGCGTTGTCGAACTTATTTTCAAACAAAATGACTGATTGCTTGCTAATGTTGTCGCCGCTAGACCCGATATTCCTGACGATAAAACTGGTGAAATCGAGAGTAGTTCCTGAGTTGGTTAAACCTGCGAAATTGGACGACCTGAACAAAAATCTGTCGGTCTCGCTGCCGTTAGCGTTAAAGTCAGCAATCACGTCCACGCCTTCGCTGGGAGTTTCGTAGTAGAAGAAATCATTGCCAGCATCGCCCGTGAGCAAGTCAGAACCGGCACCGCCACCCAAAATGTCATTGCCTGCACCGCCGGAAAGCGAGTCGTTGTCATCACCGCCCAATACCAAGTCATTGCCGAAGGCACCGCTGAGACAGTCGCTGCCGGCACCGCCGTCGAGAGTGTCATCGCCCGCTTGGCCGTCGAGCGAGTCGCTGCCGGCCTCGCCCAACACGTAGTCATTGCCGGAACCTCCGAGTCCGGTGTCGTTGCCTTCTCCACCCAAAATCGTGTCATCGCTGTCGGCGCCCAAGATGGAATCGTTATTTATACCGCCGTCGAGCAAGTTTCTGCCCAGTCCACCGTCGAGGATGTCGTCGCCTGCACCGCCGTCGAGGGAGTCGTCGCCAATTCCGCCCAATAAGGTGTCGGTGCCTATTCCTCCAAGTATCGAGTCGTCGCCGGATTCTCCCAATATCGAGTCATTGCCTGTTCCGCCGTCAATGGTGTCGTTGTTGTCACCGCCCAAGAGGTTGTCATTGTCATTGCCGCCGAACATCAGGTCGTTGCCCAGTCCGCCGATCAGCGAGTCTATGCCATCTCCGCCGTCAACGGTGTCGTTGCCCAGTCCGCCGTCAACGGTGTCGTTGCCGATCGCACCCACCACTGAGTCGTTGCCTGCTTCACCGAATTCGATGTCGTTGCCGCCACTGCCATCGATGATGTCGTTGCCGTCGCCCCCAGAGAGGGTATCGTCGCCGGGCCCGCCGAGGATGAAGTCGCTGAGGTTGCTGCCTGTAAAGCTGCTGGCCGGGAGTGCGCTGCGATCGACAATATTATCTACCACCGTGATGCTGAAGGATGCCGGCCCGAGAGTTGCAGATCCGTCGGAGGCTGTAAACGTGAAAGTGTCGCTGCCACCTGTCGCCAGCAAGTTGTATTTGACGATGTTGTTGTTGATATCGTCTTGCGTGAATTTGCCACCGACGTTGAGAAAGGTGGTGCCCCTTTGGACAAAACCTCTGGTAGCGTCGGGGGCTTTGGTAATCGTGTAAACGATTTCCAAAGGGGTGTTGTCGGGATCTGTGACTAACAACTCGGCGGCAGTAATCGTCTGGGTAGGATTACTTTTGGCAACCACCACACCGTCGTTAATTACTAGCTGCGGCGGGCTACTGACGTTGATGGTTACTACCGCCTTACTTGTACCGCCGCTGCCGTCTGCGATCGAGTAGCTGAAGCTGTCAGTACCCGAGAAGCCCGGATTCGGGGTGTATTTGAATACGCCGCCGCCCACGGGAACCAGGCTCCCTTTGCTTGCAGGAGCAAAAGTCGTGACAGTCAGAGCGCTTTGTTCCGGGTCAGTGTCGTTCAACAGAACGTTGAAACTGAGTTCTTGACCCGCAACCGTGGTGAAGTTGTCGTTAACTGCTCTTGGAGGTTGGTTAAAGATGGGCGTCGGACTTCCTGTCGGCGTCGGACTTCCTGTCGGCGTCGGACTTCCTGTCGGCGTCGGGAAATTCGGTGTCGGGAACGTCGGCACCGGCTCGTCTGGCGTCGGTGTCGGGGTCGGTGTCGGCGTCGGACTGTCTGTCGGCGTTGGTGTCGGGCTGGCTGTCGGCGTTGGTGTCGGACTTGCTGTCGGCGTCGGCGTCGGACTTGCTGTCGGCGTCGGTAGGGGAAGCGGAGTTGCGCTGCCGGGAACTGTGGGGGCAATTACAAATGAGCTTCGCCCTAGGGTTCTGCTGTCCACTCCGGGCAATACTGCTAAAAAGTCGCCGCTGACGCCGTTGCGAATAATCGTGCTGCCGGCTTTGTTGTCGGTGCTTTGGAAGATTACCAAATCTTCAAACTTGAGGTCGCCACTCAAGCCGATCGCATCTTCGCCTTGGCGAAAGTCTGTGAAAATGTCGGCATCGGCGATGTCGGGGCCGCCTGTGGTGAGAAATGCCGGGTTAGTGCCGTCGCTGCTGCTGCCACTGGGGGAACTGAAGGCACCGATGACGAAGACATCTCTGCCTTCGCCTCCTGCCACTACGTCTTTGCCTGCTTCGCCCCAAATAACGTCGTTGCCAGCACCGGCGTCCACAATGTCGTCGCCGTCGCCGCCGAATACGATGTCGTCGCCGTCGCCGGAAAAAAATGTATCCCCGCCGGCGTTGCCGTAGAGCCAGTCGCCTCCTTCGTTGCCAAATACCAAGTCTTCGCCATCGCCGCCGAAGAGCGAGTCGTTACCTTCGTCGCCCCACAGGATGTCGTCGCCTCGATCGCCCAAAAAGCTATCGTCGCCAGAGCCTCCACGCAAGCTGTCGCTGCCTTTGCCGCCGTAAGCCGTGTCTCTGCCTTCGCCTCCGATTACCGTGTCGTTGCCGTCATTGCCATACAACAGGTCGGGGTTATTTCCCCCGTCGAGGGAGTCGTTGTCTTTACCTCCGTACAGGGTATCGAGTCCTGAACCGCCATCGAGAACGTCGTTGCCGGGCGCGCCGAACAACACATCATCATCGTCGTTGCCAAATACTAAATCGTCGCCGTCGGCGGATTGCAGGTTGTCGTTGCCTTGCAGCCCGGAAATCACGTCGGGGCCGGGACTGCCAACTAAGGAGTCGTTGGTTTCGGTGCCGCGGACTACGCCGCCGATGATTGCGGGCGACGTACCTTGGCCTCCGCCCAATGTGTCGTCTATGCCACCAAATGTGTCGTCACCGGAGGGTGTTGGCGTTGGAGTGGGTGTTGGAGTTGGTTCGGGTGTTGGTGTCGGTTCGGGTGTTGGTGTCGGTTCGGGTGTTGGCGTTGGTTCGGGTGTTGGTTCGGGTGTTGGTGTTGGTATAATTACTACTGGCACTGCACTTGGCATTATTTTGGCTCCTTTAAACGACGATCCCGATTAACTTTAAGAACTGATTAGTATCAGTTTGTTGCCACAAATCTGGCTTAAAATTGATTAATAATCCCATCATTTCTAGCATACTAAATCAAAACTGCAACGGCTATGAATATTTTTTAAGCCGGGCATCTTTTGATCTCAAAATATTAATGATTGCACGTTTTGCTGCCTATGTTGGGTATACTTTAATATCGCGCCATTTCGAGAGAACCTAGAAGTCGGGCTTGGAGTCAGCCCGGTGTATTTATCCAGAATCAGAAAAAATAAAAATCTTCGCCGTCATAATTTTTTCTTTCCGAATGTCGAATGCTGAATACAGATGTGCCTCTTGCCTCCAGAAGCGAATGCCTTATGCTGACTGCTGACAAGAAACAGAGCTGTTAATTAGGGGCAGAAGCGGGCCGGTTTGTTCTTGTCCACTGACGGATAGTTCGCTGTGGCAAAGGTAAAGCAGGGAACAGCGACTTAACAAATCTAGCAGAATTCGCCGCAGTCGCTGTTGGTCGGCCGCTGTTTCCTCTTCGGTTTCCCAGGGACGCCCCTGTTGCGATCGCAAAAATAAGGGAGCACCAAACAATGTCGCCGCACCGCCACTCAGCCACAGGGGCGAGCCGGCGTCCAGCCAAAAGTGCCATTTGTGGGCGCGGCGACTGCTGCGGTACTGGAAGATGTTGGCGAGGGTGACGGCTCTGGCTGCTGGGCCTTCTGGACTGACTGGAAAGGGGTTGGCGGTGACGGTTCCTTGGCGCAACAACTGGATGAACCGGGCGATGGTTTCTGAGTCGCCGCCGTTTGTTGGTTCTACGCGCTGCATTCGCCCGTTGATTTCCCAGTAGTGGGTGGCGGTTTCCATTAACTCGCGCAGGGCTGCTAGCCGATCGTAGGGGAGGTATCTGTCGTTCATGAGAAATTTCTGGATGGCTCGATCGAGCAGCGCAATTGGACTCGGCAACAGCCGCTCCTGCTGTTGCGACCGCTGTTGTTCGATCCACTCGACAATGTGCTCGTAGGCCCTGGCTGCTCGGTGTCCCAGTCTGTCCCACCGGGGAAAGGCTGTAATTGGCAGCAATTGAGGTTGATCGAGATCTGGACAAAAACAGTGATCGGCGATTAAACCTGCTCTCACTTGGTCGATCGATTTTTGATTTTGAATTTGAGATTTTAGATTGAACGTCGAGTTGGAATCTTCTGTTTCCAATGAACGGTGTTTCTGGCTGCCCAACACTACCAGCATTTCGGCGGCGCCGTCTCGATCGACTAAACGGCCGAGTCCCGGATAAACTAAGGCTAACAAAGTGAGTAAAGCTCGAATCTCTGGGGTAGTCGAGAGGGGACGCTGATCGTTGAGGGATACGGCGGCAATATTATGTCGCGCCAGAATTTCCGTTAAACTGTAACGGGCGATCGCATCCATCCCAGGAGCAATTACGGCGATTTCCTGCGGTTCCACGGCTTGTGACTTCACCGTATCCACGATGATTTCGGCTGTTTCTCGCAGCAGTTGAGCCCGGGAAGTGGTTTGGAGCGATCGAACTGATCCGGGCAAACTCAAGCCTAAAGGATAAAAGCCCTCAGTATTAACTGCTAAACTTACCGCTAAATCTCCAATCTCTGGGGCTAAACCGGCTTTTTCGTCCAAATTTACCACGCTTTGACAGCGGTCTTCGAGTCGGGCTAGGTATTCAGTGTCAGCCCCCAAGCCCAAACGCACTCCTCCATCCCGATTGTAGGAGAACGCCCCCGCTGCACCTTGGTCGAGCATTCGATCGAACAAATGGCGACTTATCGCCGGATAATCGTCAACATCGTCTGCGATCACAGCTTGGTATCTAGAGGCCAAATGCTGCTGGTAACTGACATCCGGCAACAAATAGCGCCAGTAGAGTTCGCAAACAATCCCGTAAGTCAGGAGCCCCCGCGTCAAGCACCATTCCCGCCACCTTTCCAACAACTCTCCCATGCTAGTCCACTTGATCGAGCTGCCTGAGAGAGCAAATCCCTGTTCCAGAATGCTGGGAATCTCTTTTCTCGGCGTACCGCTGACAGCAGCCAGTTGTAATAAGTCTAGAGTTCGACGCACCATTCGAGTTGGACTTACCCCTGTTTGTTGCAAAATGCCTTCGTCTAGTTCGCGACGCCAGAGTCTCGTGGCAAGTTCCAGTTCTGTTTCAGGTTGCAGCCGCAGGGGAAATTGAGCCCTCAAATCCAGCGACTGAACTAGCAGGGGCCAAAATAACAATACCTCCTGCTCAAAAAAACCGAAGGGCGTTGTGGAGTGAAAGGTATATTTTCCTTCGGTAGCGACGGCGATGCGATCGGCTAATTCCAGCCGATTGTCTCCATTAGCTGCTAAGACTAAAATTGCTGGGGCAGTTTGTCCCGCCCGCCGCCGCCCGGAACTCGATCGCCTTGAAACTGTTGTGGACAGGGGCTTGACTGTTTTGCTCCAAATGCAGAACTGCTCGACTAAACGAGTGGTTTTGCCACTGCGGGCAGATCCGACAATCCAAATTGAATCTTCGGTGGCAGTTCTCAATTTATGTAAATTTGTTACCATACCGTGAATACTTTAATCACTAATGTCTACAGCCAACTAACCAGCTTTAGCTATGAATACTTCTCCCTGGAACAGGATTGTAAAATATCTCTACAGCCTTCACCAATGGTATCGAGAAACCCCTGAGAGGGCTCTAGAACAGGCCTACGATGCTGCGTTAGCAATTAAGGCGATGGAAGACGAGCATTTTGGCGGTCAAGGAATCTCTGAGCGATCGGGAGATTACGGACAAAGCACACTGTCTTACTTTAAATCAGAACTGGAAAAATACCTCAAGGTCATCCAAACCCGAATGGTTGAGTTTAATGCTAGCCGTTCTTTTTTGGAACTGCCGGAGCGAGTGGGGGCTAAACCAAAAACTGGGCACAGCGCTGAGCCTCACCAGCACGGATTACATCTCAACAATAAAGATAGAGCCTCCCTTATATTTGAGAAGCTAGAGTTTATTGATGGAGTCATCGACAAGTATATTAATAATAGTAGATCAACGGCAATTGTTCCGGTTGTCAGTTCAGTAAATGTGCAGGCACAATCTACAAAAAATAGCAGCTCTCCACCTGACCAAAATAAAGGTTCCGCTAATTCTGTTAAAATTCACGATGGTGAGGTTGACACTAACTATGAAGAAGTGAATTTATTGCCGCGATCACTTTTGGGAACTTTGAATCGAATCACTAAAGATTTAGACCCTGGAGCTGAAAAAGAAGTAGTCAAGAATTTTCGCAATTCCAAAGTAAAAACGATTATTTCTCTGAGATTTATTTTGCTTTTGATTTTAGTTCCGCTGTTGACGAATCAAATTTCCAAAAACTTTCTAATCGGACCGGTAGTTGACCATTTTAGAGGTCAAGAAAATGCCCCAGTTTTCATAAATATTGACCTGGAAGAAGAAGCGTTCGAAGAACTGGATAGATTTGAGCAGCACCTCAAATTTGAAATGTTAATTGGCACGGCTCCGTCGCTTTCTTCAGAGGAAAGAGAAAATAAGATTGCCGAGAAAGCAGTTGAGCTAGCGGAAGAATACCGCTCTGAAAGTGGTGGAGCTATTAAAAATATTTTTGCCGATTTGATTTCCTGCATGGCCTTTGCCGCGATTATCGTCACTAATAAGAAAGAGATTGAGATTTTAAAGTCTTTCATGGACGATGTGGTTTACGGTCTCAGCGACAGTGCTAAGGCTTTCGTAATTATTTTGTTTACCGATGTGTTTGTCGGATTTCACTCGCCTCACGGTTGGGAAATAATTCTCGAAGGTTTATCGAGGCATTTGGGAATACCAGAAAATAGGCAGTTTATATTTTTGTTCATTGCGACTTTTCCAGTTATCTTGGATACGGTATTTAAGTATTGGATATTCCGTTATTTAAACCGGAGTTCGCCTTCGGCTGTTGCTACGTACAAGAATATGAACGAATAATCAGAGGCGAAGGAAGAAGGAAGAAGGAAGAACAAAAAATGTAATAATAGCAATGGTTTCAGGTATTGATAACGTCATCAGTAGGGCGCCCACTGCACACAGAGTGGCTTACTCATAGCGCATAAAACCATTTATTGTTTGCGTCAGGAGTGGTTTAATTAAGTTGATCTACTTAAGCTGTTTGGCCTCTAAATTTTATTTTTGGGCGGGTTCTCGCGCGCACCCCACAATAATTTTATCAAACTTGACATTCATCAAGGCTCCGCTCAGGAAGCGTAAAATTTAGATGCGCCTAGGTCGATCGAAAAAAAATGCGATCGCCCGCAGAATCTCTCGAAAGAAATCAAAAGCGCGATCGCATTCCCGGAACTCATTACCAATTATCAATGATCTAATTCCAACGCTTCTTGCGCTGTCGCTGGCTTGCCACCGCCTCCACCAGCCCCAGGCCGAGAAAATTACTCAGCAGCGACGCATTCCCGTAACTTAGGAAAGGCAGCGGAATGCCCGTAACCGGAGCCAAGCCAATGTTCATGCCAATATTTACAAACACCTGAAAAATCAACATTGAGAGTACGCCGATCGCCAGCAAAGAACCAAAATTATCGTTAGCAGTTTGAGCGATCGTCACCAACCGGAAACAAATTATCCAGAACACCAACAACACGCTAATACAGCCAATAAAACCCAATTCTTCGCCAATAGCTGAAAAGATAAAGTCCGTATGCTGTTCGGGAATAAAGTTAAGCTGAGTTTGCGTTCCCTGAAACAAACCCCGGCCCTTCAGTTCCCCGGCCCCAATAGCAATCCGAGATTGAATCAAGTGATATCCGCTGCCTAAAGGATCTTTCTCGGGGTTTAAAAACCCTGTCAGACGCATTTTTTGATAATCTTTGAGCACATTCCAAAAAATATGTCCGAGGTGTCCAGAAACAACGTTCACCAACACAGCACCGAAAGTCCCCAACCAGGGCCAAGGCAGGGTTCGCCAAGCGATAATACCCGCAACAACTACCCAGGCTATCCAAATCGGTGTAGACAGGTTATTGAAGAGAACTGAGATGAGAGGAGAGAATAGCAATATTAGCCAGCCGGGATTGACATTACCCCAGTAAAACATCCCCATTGTGATCGCGCCGAACACCAAGGAAGTACCTAAATTTGGTTCAGCAAATATCAATCCCCAGGGTACAGCCATAATCGCCAGCATCTTCAACATATTACCCACCGTGGGAACAGTCTTGTCGTGCAGGAGAGCTGCTAAAGTGACAATCATGCCTACTTTGGCAAATTCTGACGGTTGCAGGTAGAATCCGCCGATGTTGATCCACCGCTGGGCACCTAGCCCTGTAGTACCGATAAAACGCACTGCGATCAGCGACAAATTGATTAATATGTAAATCGGCCATTTCCACTCAAGCAGTATTTGGTAGCGGCAGCGGGAAATGATGATGGCGAGGAACAAACCGATTGCCCCAGTTACCCAGTGTCGCCACCAGTCGATCAGCCCCTGGTTGATTTCGACGCTGCGGATCATGATTCCCCCGAAGATGGTGAGGGCGATGCAAGCGGCGAACAGCCAAGGGTCTGCTTCTTCCCAGGGTTTGAAGATTGATTTCCAGCGGTTTCTGACTTGTATTCTCTGCAACATGAGGATTTTAGATTTTAGATTTTAGATTTTAGATTATCGAGCTGATTTTCGGAAGTTGTGGATATAGTTCGGATTCAGAGCCTGCACCTTACTCTAGGAGCGTCGGTGTCAGTATGTCACTTTATTCGGCGAGTTGTAAGGAGGTTCCGGGCCGTCAGCAACGGGCTAGGGCGCGCGGGCGCACTAATCTGTAGGTTGCAACCTAAGCACCAATCTCGACGTAGGGTGATCGGGTTGCACCTTACCCGGATTTGGAACGAAATAGCCCGATCGATCGATCCGCAAGCCCCAGAATCGTCAGGCTGGTTCGTAAAGGTACTCAAAACCGTTACCGTCGGGGTCTCTGCCGTAAAAAGATGCAGTACCGTCGCGGTGTTCGTGAATGTGGGTGACGGAAACACCATCGGCTTTGAGTTGTTCGTGGGCGGATTCCATTTCGGCGCGATCGTCAAATACAAACCCAAAATGCGGCCCTGCTTGGTCGTAAGTTGGACTCATCAGCGCCAGTCCGTCCTCTCCTGCTTTCAAATAAGCCCAGTCTGCATCTTTCCAGACTAACTCCATACCCAAGTCGCGGTAGAATTCAGCAGATTTCTCGATGTCTTGCACGCAGACGGCTACGTGTCCCAATCGTTTTAGTTTCATGTCTACAAAATTTATGGTTGTTCTTTCGTTTATTGTATCTATTTTCTGATTTGTTGCTCGATTAATTAGGTATTTTTTCTGTCTTTTTTGTGGCGGACAACTGTACTTTTTCTACTTGTTTGCTGGCGTCCATTTCGCTGAATAGTTGAATGGCGCGGTCAAAATTTTCTTGGGTTTTCTCGATGTTACCAAGTTTTTGTTCTGTCAGTGCTAGTTGATAGCAAGCTTCGGCTCGGTCTAATTTAGCGCTGGCTCGATCGAGTATTTCGATTGCTTCTGCATGGTGCTGCATGGCTCGGTCAAATTCCCCGCGTTCTCGGTACAGCGCGGCTGTACCGCTGAGAGCTTTGGCTTTGATGGTGCTGTACTGGTTTTGGTCTGCCTGGGCGATCGCTTGGCGGTACAAGCTCAAAGCTTTCTCTGTGTCTCCCAGATTTTTGTAGGTGGCGGCGAGAAACACTAACTTGTATCCCGTACCCACCAACTGACTGTTTTCCCGATCGGCATAAAGTTTTTCTGCGAGTTCCTCCGCCTCTTTTTTGTCTCCGACACAGGAGTTGAGGAAAGCTAAGCCAACATCGATCGAATAGCTGTTAATCCCGATTTCATCCCGCGAATTTTTCAGCTTGACAAATATCTCCATAGCTGCTTCTAATTCCCGCAGTTCTATTTGGCAAAAACCTATATTAATTGCAGCGTTAAGTTTCCAGAATTCCAGATTAGCTTGTTTGCCGTTTTCCGGCTCGCTGCTTTTCGCTATAATTTGCAAAGATTTAGTTGCTTTTATTTCCGATATTTGGTGGCATTCTATGGCTTGATTGAGTTCCCCTAATATCCGGTAACAAACGCCTAAAATACTGTAAAGACCGCTCAAATAATAATCAGAAGTCACATTGTTGACGATGCGAGTAGTTGCTGAAATTATTGGCTGCAAGAAACCTAATGTGTAGAGTGCTCGACCGAGCTTGTAATCTTTGGCAAACTGGATATTGATTTTTTTGAGGATGACGCTCGCGGCCTGCTCGAAACAGCTAATTGCCACATAATGATAGTAAGCTTCAAAAGCTTTCAGCGCATCTTCTACAGTCTCAATATTTTCAACACTCTCGCTCCAGAACTCGGCTGCTTTGCGGTTTGCAGTTTCCCAGTCTCCGGGCGAGAGCCGATCGACCGCTTCTTCCCGAATGGCTGGATGCAGCCAGTATTCGCCCTTCTGAGACTCAACTAGCGATCGGTGCAACAGCGATTTAATGATTTGTCGGCGTCCGGCTTCGGGCACGTCCCACAGCAAACACAAAAGTCCGTCAGTCGGGACTGTCGGCACGTCTTGATAGCGGTAACAGCCCAAGCGGCAGAGGAGTTGATAGGCTTCGGCATCGAGTTCTTGCAGGCGGTTAAACTGACTGGTAACTAAATTTTTTAAGTCAGTTTCAAGGAGCGGATCTTCGCTGTTTTCCAGCCAGTAGGCCGCCATATCTCCGTCAAAATCTTCTCGAATCGTGCCGCAAATAATGCCCATTGCTTTAGCATTGCCGCCGTAAACTTTGTGCATTTCCTTGAGGGCGACATCATCTATATTGATGTTGCGAGCGCTAAAAAACTGCCGCCAAACTTCAACTTCCAATCCTGGAAGCAGGTAGTGTTCGACGGTGACATCAGAATCGCACAGCCGATCGCGACTGGTAATCAGCGTTACCGACTGCACCTCCGCGTCAGCCAAAACTCGCAACAGTTCGACGTAAAGCCGGTGCGGTTCAATAAACTTACCTTGTCCGTCGAGTGCGGCTTCCAAATTGTCAATCAATACGCCGACTTTGTGAGTCTGAAGCTGCCGCTTCAGCCGCCCCAGGGTGACGCCAAAGTCGGGCCCTGGTTCTTCCTGAAAGTCTTGCTTGAGCCATTCTTCGATCGCGCTTTCCAAAGCCGTGATGTTTTCTGTCTCTTTTGCCATCAACAGTTCAATTACCCGATCGAACCCTTGAGATTTGAGATACTGTCTGCCCAAAGTCGTTTTGCCCATACCGCCGGCACTCTGGATGACAATGACTTTTGCACCTTGATTGACAAGAGTATTGAGATCGGCGATTGCCACTTCCCTGCCCAAAAAGTTGGGGTTTTCGATGTCCAACTCCGAATCAGGGCCCAGAGATCCTGTCGCCGCAACAATCTGTCCCGACTGCGGTTCTAATTTCGAGTAGCTGCGCCAAAATCGCTCTACTACGGCCTGAAGGTTGTCTCTTTTGACTTTTTCTCCTTCTCCAAACAAGGCTGAAAGTCGCTTCCACAAATTAGAGGCAGCATCCTTAACAGTCCCTACTCCATACCCTTCACTATCTGCAACCTGTTGGTACGTCCTGCCTTGCACTCCCATCCATGCTTCGCGAAAGATCGCGCTGTCAAGGTTGTCGAGAGTTTTCAGGTTTCGAGCCACAAGTAACGAATTAGTAAAATCCAGTGCACGATCGGCTTCCATTTAGTCACCAGGTTTAGCGTTACCCATCTGACACAACTTTAACAGACTTTTTCCGACTCGCTTACACGCTCAAACAGTGGACTTGTATAGACTTTTACCGACTGACACGGCCGAGGTTGGCGGGGGATACTGTTGAGTGTGGAGGGGAAGTTGACGGACAAGCTTCTAACTTACACACCGATCGAGTCGAGTTTATATTTGGGAGCAAGCAGCTATGTCTATTAACGATGTTGAAACAGCGATCGTCGATGAAGAAATTCGACCTAACGAGCCCGGCCGCGTTCGTTTCCAAAACAGTTGGTGGCCGGCGAAGTGCGATCGAGACATGACTTTTGAACCCGGTGAGGTGGTTCGCGTCGTGGGGATTGAAAATATTACTTTGATCGTTGCAGCGTCGTTTGTCATCAATTCTGAAAGTTAAGGCAAATCTACAATCGGGAGCAAGCAATCATGACTTTTGACAATTCCCAAAAAGCGATCGTGGATGAAGAAATTCGACCTAATGAGTGCGGTCGCGTTCGTTTCCAAAACAGTTGGTGGCCGGCGAAGTGCGATCGAGACCTGACTTTTGAGCCTGGTGACGTAGTTCGCGTAGTCGGAATTGAAAATATTACTTTGATCGTTGCAGCGTCGTTATAAATCAATGGGTTAGGGACGCGAACTATCAGTTTATCAGATATAAAAGTTACGCAAAAATTGCAACTAGGAGCAAAAAATGATGACTGTCAGCTATTTGGAAAAAGCGATTGTAGAAGAAGAAATTCGGCCTAATAAATGCGGTCTCGTCCGCTTCCAAAGCAGTTGGTGGCCCGCTAAGTGCGATCGAAAAATAACTTTGAAACCCGGTGATGTGGTTCGCGTCGTGGGACTTGACAACATTACTCTGATAGTTAAAGCGTAGTTGGGAATTAATCTGGAGGTGGGGAGTTATCGGAGGGTAGAAAAAATAAAGTTGCGATCGCGTTTCTATTTCGATACATTTCTTTTCAAGCGCGCGATCGTACTCATCACCTCTGTTATATCAATTCCGGCTGCACCGGAATGATATAGAGGACACGGCAGTGCCGTTTCCCTACCACGATCAATTGTAGGGAAACGGCACTGCCGTGTCCTCTGTTTATATCATTCCGATGCTAACGGAATTGATATTAATTTCAATATTCTAGAGTTTAACCTCAACCACAACCCGCCGCTGACAGTATTGTCGGCGGGTTTTTTTCAGTAGGAACAACGCACCGTGTTCATTGGGTCAACTTAAGGTAAGTGCCTTGCGAAAATCCTCAACCGAGAGCCTATTTCTCATACCGGACGAGAAGATCCCAGAGATAGATATCGGGATCGTCATGCTCGATATCCTCTTTCAAAACGTTAGCTAAAATTTCCGAATCCAAAAAATAAATCTCAAAATTTAGCCGTTTAAAACCCACTTCTTTAAAGATGCGATTCAAGCGCAAGGGCGTATAATGTATCTGTGAATAATGCCACTCCCGCCCGTGAAGCGTGTTGTGCGGTACATTGACTAGCCCTTCTGTTACCCAATAAGCGTGGGGTTTACTTAAATGGGCAATTTCCAAAGGACAAAAGATGGTAGGAAAAAAGCCGTAGAGCTTACCACCTGGTTTGAGAACTTTAGAAAATTCGTGTATTATCTGGCGATTGATTTCATCCTCACTGGAGACAACGGCAGCAACCGCTAGGACATAATCAAATTTTTCTTTCCAATCGGGTCTTTCTTCTATTATTTTGGTAGAATCAACTTTCTCAAAAACTAATTGTTGGCTGTTAAGCCGGGAATCTCCATCTGCTTTTTGCCAATTTTCCCGTGCTTTTTCAATTCCGGTTTGGGAAAAATCTGTGCAGTAAATTTTGCCAATTTGCGGACAAAACTCTAGTAATGCCTTCTGAAGATGAATTTCGGAGCCACAGCTAGGAATCAGAACTTGGATCTCTGGAGAATTGGGAATATCAAAGCAGGAAGATTGATTGTAAGGACGGATCAGGGCTTTGCAAAGGTCAGGGTCTTGTGTCAGGCTGAAAGCCTTGCCAGCATAATCTTTGTGGTTTTCATCCCACATCGCTTTCTCTTCTTCAAGAGATTTTGAGGCAAGGCGACTAGAAGAGGGGATGAGCCATTTAGATTCATTTGTGTTAGTCATTATTTTCAACTCCAAGATATTCAGTACAGGTCAAGTTTGTGATTAAGAATGGGCAAGCATTGTCAAGTCGTTATGAGAGTGATGACTCTGTTGCCAAAGTGTGGCATAGAGTCCTTCTTGTTCCAGCAAATCGGTATGGCTACCCGATGCAACAATGCTGCCGTTTTCTAACACAAAAATCTGATTAGCACGCAAGGCATGGGTGATGCGGTGGGTAATCATAATCACAGTACATTTTTTGGCAATGCGATCGATGGTGGCGAGGATACCCGCTTCTGTTACTAAGTCAAGGGCGGATGTCGCTTCATCTAAAATCAAAATAGCGGGATTTCTGACTAAGGCTCTAGCAAGGGCGATTCTTTGCCGTTGTCCCCCCGATAATTGTCCGCCTCTGTCACCGACAGGAGTGTCATAACCTTGGGGTAATGTCAGAATAAAATCGTGAATTTCAGCGGCTTTGGCGCCGGCTTCTACCTGTGCGTCACTGGCTTCTAAATCCCCCATGCGGATATTTTCCCGCACAGTTGTGTTAAACAGAATTACCTCCTGAGAAACCAGTCCAATTTGAGAACGGAGGGAGCGTACTGTTGCATGACGCAAATCGATTTTATCTAACAAAATGCGTCCTCGATCGGGGTCGTAAAAGCGCGTTAGTAAGTTAACAATCGTACTTTTTCCTGCGCCACTCTGCCCGACAAACATGACATACTCACCCCGGCGAATCTTCAGCGAGAGATTTTTCACCCCCATTCTTTCGGCAGAGTAGTTAAAGCTGACACGATCGAAGCAAATATCTTGGGCAAGATGCGGCAATGCAACCGCATCTGAGGTGTCCCGAACCGCAGGCGTTTCTGACAGAATATCATTGATGCGTTGTAGAGCGGCTACTCCATCAATGACAATTGGAAGCGAACCCGTAAAGCCAATAATATTCAGATTTAAGCCCAACAACAAAACCTGATAGGAAACTAGAGTTCCTACAGAAATGTAATTGCGGTAGGTCATCACTGCACCGATACTCAAAATCACAAGCTGGGTTATGACAAAAAGAATCATGGGGACTTTTTGCACCAAGTAGGACAAAAAAGTTGCCCTAACATAAACCCGTTGCAAGTCATTCAAATCAGCGGCAAAATCCTGGGTAGCTCGGCGTTCCATCCCAAATAGTTTTACAACAGATTGGGAGAGAATATTTTCTTCAACAATGTTGGCAATTTCTCCTTCCTTTTGTAGCACATGATAGCCTTGAGAAGTAGCCATCTGAGCAATGGGGGCCGGGGCAATGATACAGATGGTTAAACCAATGCAAGTTAGAGTAGCTAACTGCCAGTTAAGTGAGAACATGAAAATAGTAGTAAATAGGATGCTGCTAATTTCTAAAACAACGACGGTTAGCCCCATCGTAATTAAACCATTCTCTACTTGCTGTACGTCGGAAATCAGACATTTGACAATATCTCCGGCTGAACGTCGCCCAAAAAACTCCATTGACAGATTTTGGAGATGCTCGAATAGGGAGCGCCGAATATTGTTGATGATGACAATGCCCAAACGCGCTCCTAAAAAGTTGCCCAGTAAACCAATGACAGTGTAGAGAATCGCGCCTACGCCAAACAGGGATATGATTAAAACTAAAAGTTTATAGTTTTGAGGAATAATTGCTGCATCAACAATAAATTTCAAACTAACTCTTAGTACAGAATCAAAGGCTGCATCGAAAATCAGGCAGCCAAACATTAAAATAAATTGCCATCGGTAGGAGCCGAGATATTTACTTATTGTTCTTATAAACCAAATAAGTTGCTGCATGGTTGATGTGAATCCTGTTGGCAAAAATTTAGACTGTGAATTTGGCAGTTTTCATTGGGATAGCTTCTCTATAGGTAGGGTGGGCAATGCCAGTCCTGTCAAGGTGATCAAAAAGCCCCTCAAACGCTTGAAATTTCGTAGTTTGTAGGTTGTGCACTGCGTACCGGTTGAGTTTGTAGCCCACCGGTACGCACCGGTTGACCGACGTTTCAGCATCTTGATGCAACGCGCGCCCAAGCTCCCCCAGGCAATTTTCTTTGCTTGCAGTCTGAAAAATCGGAACGTGAAATAGCGGTTTTCTCCTTTTTCTCCTGCTCAAATTCACCACCTTGACAGGGCTGGCATTGCCCACCCTACTTACTAAATCGAGTGGAAACTTACCACTCGGTTTAGCCTTAGTCTTGAGCAGCGATAAGTGACTGCCGATCAAGTGCTTTACTTAGAACAAACGACAAGTCTTCATAATTATTACTTCCATTCTAGTTGTGGGTTTACTTGTTTGTTCACCGAATATCTACTACTTTTTAGGGCGTATTTATCCGATTTGGGATTGGAACTTTACTTGTTCCATCTAACTACCACTCTTCTTCTGCCACGGTGTATGCGACTAAGTAGATAGAAGCTTCACTCGCACTGGTGACTGTTACTACATAACTTCCTGGCGCGGTCTCCTTCTCAATTGCGAAACTCCCGAGTTGATCGTCCCCGGAACCATAATCGTATTCCCAAAGGCTGATATCTAGAGGCTGAGTGAGAGGATAACGCAATTCATCAAACCGTACAATTTGACCAGCATAAATTTCATAGTATTTACCGGGTTGAGGCCAAAACCGCTTTTCAACCCCCGGTTGATTAGTAAAAGTCATGTAGAGCTGATCTGGGTAATTTCCTGCTGCTGCAATTGCCTCTACCAAGCCTGGAATCTTTTCCAAAACTGCTGCACCTGCGTTCAGAGCTTGTGCAACCAGTTGAGCTTTAGGGTAGGGAACGTTATCCAGGACTTTAGCTGCAGCAGTAGCAACGGCGCTTGACAAACCTGCAGCCTGCTGAACAAGCCCAGAATTTACACTGCCTGACATGGCTACACACTTCGCTGAATGGGGCCTGACGACCTTGATCTTGGTTGCCAGGTACTCATAACTCAATTCATAGAGGTTCCCTTCTTTTGGATCGGTCAGCTTTATCGTTCCCGAACCTGAACCCGTTGCACTAAATATGTGAGCCCCCATGTAGTCATCAGCCGAGGTGCTGTCATATTCCCACAGCTCGACCTTCAAATCTTTATTAAAACTAAATGCCATGTTTATGAATGCTACATCTCCGACGCGCATATCATAATCACCAGAAATTGGCCATCGTCCAGCCTCCCGCCCATCAATAAAAAATTTTGCATATACATCATCAGCACCACCGCCACTAGACACTTTAATGCATTTCAGTCTGCTCAAAGAAATCTTAGCCATTTCATCATCCTCTTTAATGCTTTGACATCTATTTGACGATTTCGGTACGCAATTTCTGAATTTTTCGAGTTAGAGGCAGTTTTTTCCTAACTCAATGCACCCTATGAAACCCACCCTCAGAACGAGAACCGCCCATCGCACAAAATTTTGTCATTGAGTTGAGGTTGGCAACAAAAAATGTAGGGTAGTCGCTGACAGCAGTGCCCACCCTACATTAAGTTTGAATTACATTTAATTAGCTTACAAATGTAAATTTGCTAATTAAATATTGACATTAAAAATTTAGCGAATTCGGTACATGATAGGCATCCTTTTTTATTAGGTTTACTTGGGTTTTTCGAGACGAAATTTTATGTTTCTCTTCCGTCTCTACACCTATAAGACGAATCCAGAGGTCAATTTCTGAATTTTTCGAGTTAGAGGCTGTTTTTTCCTAACTTAATGCACTCTCAGAGGTTCAGATCCCCGACTTCTCTAAGAAGTCAAGGATCTACGCTTTAGCCCGATCGCCCTTTCGCCTCTTACCTTTCAACCGTTTCACAGCCTCCTCAACCTCCTCGCGAAAAGGGTAGAGCAACCGCCGACTCAGCGCACTTCGATACACCTCCACTGCCTCCGTCACATCCCCCAAGCCCAACAACGCTCTTCCTTGCCAGTAACCAGCCATCGCCGGGTCAAACTCCATCAATTCCCGGAACTGACAAGCCTTTTCCAACCATTTCCGACTCACCACCTCATCCCCCAACACTCCATAACTCTCCCCCAGCCACACCGCAGCAGACACCGATTGCAGATAACCCCCATCTTCCGGTAACAACTGCCATCCTTGCGCCAAAGCCTCCACCGCTTCCCGGTGTTTCCCCGCCAGCGCCAACACCCGCCCGTGACCAAACCAAGCATCAGGTAACTGCGGTTCAAGTTGCGTCCCCTTCGCAGAGAGACTACACCCCCGATCGATTTCCTGAAAACTTTCCACCAACACCCGCCCCGCCGTCGTCCAAACACTCCAGCGATCGGGAAAACGATCGAGCATCTCCTCTACTATTGATGCAAGGGTTACTTCACAGTTCGATCGCCCTAAATCCCCCAGGGCTGTTTCATTCTCTTGTAGGGGCAAACCCCCCGTGGTTGCCCCGATCGCTGAAATGCCCAATTTCTGCTGTCTGGGCCAGGGCGGGCACGGGGGCACCGCCCCTACAAAATCTTGGTTTTTCTGAGACTGAAACCGCCCTGCTGTGGGCTGGGGGGGATCGAGAGGGACTGGGGGAGAGGTTAAAGGCAAAATCTCGCACAACGCCCGATAAATTTCACAATCCTGGGGATACAGACGATAAGCTTTCAGCATCGCCTCAGCCGCTTTCTGATATTCCCCCGTATGGAACAAGCACCGCCCATAGGAATACCAACCCCTCGGATGATTCGGGTGTTCCTCAGTAAACCGTTCCAACACCCCAACTCCGTTAGCCGACTCCCCCCGGAAAACGTGATAATATGCCAGCAACTCGCGGGCATCCGCCGCATCAGGAGCCAGTTGCAGCACAGAAGCAATTATCTGTTTAGTCTGCTTCCCCTCCTCACCCGATACCAATCTCATCCGGCAACGAGTATCCGCCAGTCGTTTGAGCGCTCGGAAATCACCCGGAGCCACCTCTAGCACTTTGCTCAACCGCCGCTGCGCTTGGCGCACATTCCCCACCGCCTGACTCGCGTCGTAGCTGTCAATCAGCGCTACAACATCATCCGGGTTCAGTGACAAAACCCGATCGAACGCTCGCAAAGCTGCAACCGCATCCCCTCTCCCCATCTGCACCTGCCCCAACGCCAGCCAGTGAGCCGCATTATCTGGTTCTAGGGAAGCCGCCGACTCAAAAGCCAGTATCGCTGCCTGAGTGTCACCTTTACAGAGTGCGATCGATCCGTTGATATGCTGCCGAGTCGCCTCATTGCGTGCATTGGCCGAGGCACTTTCATAAACCGCTACTGCCTCAACCTCTCGTCCCATAAGCTGCAAGAGTTTCCCCAATTGCAACCGCACGCCAATCAATGGTTGCTGCCGATCGATCACTTGGCGATACTCCTCAACCGCCTGCTCAATACGACCCATTGCATACAGCAGATTCGCCAATTCCAACCGTTTCTTCCATCCAGAAGGATACTGCTGCACGTACTCACTTAATGTTTTCAGCTTCTGGTCAATTCGGGCTGGCTTTTCGTCTAAAACCAGGTAAGCATTCAACTCCACCCCAGAGGACTGAGTGAGGGATACCACCCGGAGTGTAGGGTTTCTAGACATATTGCTGTTACCTGATAATTAATTGTCTCGCCAATGTTTTCAGTCATCGGGGCGATCGAGTCGGATGCGATCGTTTCAGCGGATTGTAGGGGCAATTCCCCCGCGATCGCCCCAGAATCTTGACGGGGTAGGCACTGGGGCAATACCCCTACAGCAAAATCATCCCCGATCGAGGCAACGCCCCCCTGTTTAGACGACTCGGAGGAATCTGACAAAGCATCATCCAACCCTGACAAATACCTGCTCAAACGCTTTTGCAGAATACCTCGTGCCTGTTGGATGCGCTTGTAAACGTTATTGAGCGAGAGAGCAAGTTGTTGGGCAATATCTTGATAGGCAATCTGGTGGCAGTAACGCAGGATAAACGGATTGCGTAATCGAGAAGGAAGAGTATCAATAGCGCGGCGAATGTACTGTCCCAACTCATGATGTAGAAGCGCCTCTTCAGGAGAGTTCAAACCAGAAATAACTGCTGAGCTTCCTTTAGCAGCTACTTCTTCAATATCCTCCATCTGCATTGCTTTCCGGCGACGTTCTCGGTGTACATCTATACATAGATTATGGGTTAAGCGAATCAGCCAAGCTCGGAGGTTGGTGATTTTTTCGGCATAATCTGCCAATTTATCCCAAGCTTTGAGCATGGCGCGACTGAGCACCTCTTCAGCATCAGTAGGATTCCCCCCCATCCACCTGAGACAGCAACGGTAAAGATAATCTCGATTCTGCTGCCATAGCTGCCAAAATGCTTTCTCTATATCTTCTGGACAACACCGAATGTCTGTTGCAATAACGGATTGAGAATTTGACATGATTTTAAAAGTGGTGAAAGATAGATGTGAAGGAACATTCCTCTGTTGCTTTTTTCGTTGCACCCCAATCCCGCAAACATCTAGCTGAGTGCAATCTGAGTATTTATGCGGCTAAAGATTGGATTCAATGTCGTTAGCCAATATTCAAGGTTTATTGTTGTAAGGGTGATTCATGAATCACCCCGATTCAGCAAAATCAAGCAAAAGGAACCGAGAACAGGACACCGCCCTCGGTATAAGGCACTTGAAAAGGGCTAACAGGAATACCCGGGAAGTTGCGATCGGTCAATTCGCTATAGTTCCCCACTGCAGAAATCGCATTCAAAGCAAAATTATTCGACAAACCCAGACTTTCACCCACATTTCCTTCCACTCCCAAAAAGCGGCGGACAACTGGATCGGAGCTATTGATTTCCTGGCGCACATTTTCAGAAGTTAAACCCAGTTCTAACGCTTCATAAAGAGAATAAGTAACTCCAGAAACCACATCCTTCCACTGGGATTGATTCTCGTCCACCACCATTGCTAAAGGCTCCTCTCCCAAGACTTCCGGAAACGGCTGATGCCGGTCTCGCTGGTCTGGGGGTAAGGTGAGAAGACGAGAGATAATCAGACTTCCATCGCCGGTGATCGCATCCAATTCGCCCTTGATATAACTATCAAATATGGTCGGGAAGCTATCTAAGGCTACGATTTCCGCATTAATGCCCGAAGCACTCAACTTTTCTCGCAGAGTTGCCTCAGAAGTGGTATTTGCAGTCACGCCAATTCGGCGACCTGCAAGCTGTTCAAAAGAGGTAATTCCGCTGGCAGTTGGTGTTACCACAAATTGAGCATCGTAATTATTAATGGGGGCAAAATCTACCCCCAGCAAAGCATCCCGCTTGAGGTTGAGGGTGGCATTGCGGCTAGTTACATCAACGATGCCATTGGCGACATCGCTGAAGCGCTGAGCCCCCGTTTTCTGAATCACGAATTCCACTGCGTTGGGGTCGCCAAATAGGGAAGCTGCTAGTCCCCGACCCAAATCGACATCAAATCCGGTTAAATTGCCGTTGGGGTCAGAAAAACCCAGTCCAGGTGCATCATTTCTCACCCCAACGCGCACGAACCCCCGGTCTAAAACTTCCTGTAAAACGTTGCGGTTGTCGTTATTTACCAAGGGTACACTTAATTCGTCAGTCCCCGAAAAGGGTGGATAATAAAGCAGTCCCCCAGGCTCGACAAACATTAGTTCATTGAGCTGGCGCGGCAGCACTTCGGGATTGAAATTGCGATTGTAAATCTCTTCGTAATTACCAATTTGTTGGATAACTTTCAAGGCAAAATCATTTTTGAGTCCCAAAGATTCTCCTAAATTCCCTTCCACGCCTAAGAAGCGCTTACTGGCGGAATTTCCATCAAGAAATTCATTCACATTCTGGGAGTTGATGCCAAAGAATTCGGCTTGGATGGGAGCGTTGACCGCCCAGCGCACCACATCAGCCCATTCAGACTGATTTTCCGGCACGATGAGTGCTAAAGGCTCTTTAGAAATGGCTTCATCCAAGATGACTTGATTTCCCGGATTGGATAAGGTGGGAATGCGATTGCTCAGCACCCCGCGATTAATCGAAACTGCCCCCAATTGTCCCGCATCGTAAGCGCCAAACAGAGCATCTTGTGAGGGGAAAGTTTGGATGTTGAGGGCGATTCCGGCACGTTGGGCGGCATCTATTAAATTTTGCCCAGAGCGCGTTCCTGCTAATACGCCGATGGTTGTTCCTGATAACTGGTTAACAGAACTAATTCCACTATTACCGCGCACCAATACCGCTTGAGTGTCGAAGAAAACGGTAGGCGAATAATCTACTCCTAAACTGGCATCGCGGAGCACAGATTGAGTGGGCAAAGTGGCGGCGATATCCACTGCGCCACTGGCTACGCTGTTAAAGTCTTCACCGGCCTTGACGACTGCGAATTCTACTGCATTCGGGTTGCCAAACAAAGCAGTGGCAAGGGCGCGACTAAAATCAATACCAATCCCACTAAATGAACCGTCGGCTTCTCGGTTGCTAAATCCGAGTGCATCCTCGTTAACTGCAACCCGCACAAACCCGCGCTTTAAGATTTCTTGAAGTTGAGATCCTGTGGGTGTGGTACTGGCAACGGGCGATCGACCTTCAGCCGCTCCAAACCGCGCATAATGTTCAAATCCGCTTGAGAAACTACCGTTGGCAACTGCTGCTGCTACCTGGGGGTTAGCATCTAGATAAAATTGCTCGTTGAAGGAAATTTGTGGCGTTCTTTTTTCAATAAAACCAAACTTTACCCAATGCTCGAAGCCGTTGGGAATAATGCCTGAAGCTACGGCTTGTGCCACGTCGGGATTTTCTTGCAGATAGGTGCTTTCGTTGTAGTTAAGAATGGTCATACTCCTGTAATTCGATAATTTGTGCGTTCAATTGGCAGGGGTTCCGATCAATTCTTATTTCTGCTCCAACCGCAGCCTATTCCGGCACGCTGCTATTGTTGGATGGTTTTGTTAAGCAATAGGTGAATTATGCTATTGCTGTATCCGCTCAATAAGTAGGGGTAGCAGAGAAAAAAAAGTAAGCAGAGTACACAAAGTGTCATAAAATAGGAAACA
>NZ_JAUBRH010000023.1:0-85731 GCF_036701775.1 Microcoleus sp. N9_A2
TGTCATTGGTTTTCTCACAGGATGGTCTTGGATTTTACATTCTTTATCTCTAGCACATCTTTAAAAAAATGGTATAATTTGCGGGTAGTCGCCACCAGAGACATGAAAACATCCATCGCCTTAGTTCCTTCACAAGTTTGGGTTGCATAACTAATATTTCGTCGCTGCACGATTGTTCTAGCAGCTAATTCGGCCGGGTTATTATGTAAAGGTAATTCCGGATGCTCCAAAACTAAAAGCAACTCTGATATTTTACTCAAAGTTAATTTTTTTCGTTCATCTAATTGTTCATAACCACTTAGACTGCCAAAAATTTCCAAAAAATTTGATTTGAGTCTGAGCTTCTCTAACCCAGATGGAGAGTTTTTGTAAGCTAATAATTCTCGGTAGTAATCCCAAAAATCATCAAGAAACTTGTCTAACTTTTTTTGATGACAAGTAACAAATGGACTTAACTTTTTATAATGTCTTGCTTCATGCACCCAACATAAAAATAAATCATCTGTGAGTAATTTAAACTGGGGTGCATCATCAGTCACCAGAGTTTTTATTACCGGAATCTGGGATTGCTGAGCATAAAAAGCAATCGCTGCTGCCTCTAAAATCCTGGTACGATGTTGAGAGCCTACAGAACCCAGATTTTGATTCAGCAAGAAGTTAAACTCATCACCCTTCAACGGAATTTCTCTTAGCAATCCTTTAATTTGATGGCTCCACTTCTGGGGTACATTGAACTTATCTAATAGCTGGTAAGTAAGTGGAGATAGAATAAACTCAAGTTCTAGGTTCTTTTGTAATACTCCAAGTACGCTTAATCGGTCTTTTCTTAAGGTTGTAGAATAAACTGTATATAATGGGTTGCAAATTATATTTGTAGTATGATTTACTCCTTTAACACGCGCACTTGTTTGGTCTAAGTGTTGCCAAGGGCTACTTGCTAATCCGGATACATACACTTCGTTAAATTCTGATTCAAACTTTGATGAATTTTTTATTCTTCTGATTTGATAAATAACCGGCTGACATTGAAATCCCAATATTGCTTAAAAAATCTAATAGCTTCCCTTGAGTCATATTTCCCCCGTAATACAGGCTCATAACTAACGCTTTTATTCCGGGGCCAAACTCTCCATCATATCCGGATGGTAACGATGCTAAGTATGTTTTCTTTTCTGAAGGTGAGTAATACTTCTCTTTCCGGAATAACACGTTATCTGTTTTCAGTAAAATGTCTTGAACTATTACGAATTCATAACCTTTAAATTCTGCATCTTTTGGTAGTTCTGCTTCAGGATACTCCAGAATTTGCTCTCCATCAACTTTGACGATAGCATTTTTACTGCTTTTAATATGTTTTTTTGGTGTTTTTCGCTCCTTCTCGGATGAGTAGTTTTCTTTTGACTTTTTCGGTCTATTGGCTTTAACCTCTGGTTTGCCTTGTTCTCCTTTCAGACGATTATTTTCGGATTTTAATCTTTGATTTTCTGACCGTAATTCTCTGGTTTCTGCTTGTAATTGCTCTACAAGATTCAGCAATATGGACACAGTACGACGCAATGATTCGTCGGCAATCTCAGATGGCTCAATGCTTTGCAGTAAGGTCTCTACTAATTGGTCAGCAGATGTTTTTTGCGTCATGCTTTATATTCTACCATACTGTGCCTAGATTGTGAATCTTCTTTTTTGCTGTTACCCCTATTTATTGAGCGGATACCAGAAGTAATCAGGTTAAATGCAGATGGCTGGTATGTTGAGAAAATAGCTACTCACTTTAACTGGGCTTCACAAACAGTGAGAGCAGTCTTACATAAATGGGAATAATCTGGTATAGAAAGCCTTTGGGAAAAACCAGGTCGAGGGGTAAAGCAAGCGTGGAAAGAAGAGGATATAGAGTTTTTGTCAGAATGCTTAAAAAAAGAACCAGGTACATATAACAGTTTTCAATTAGCTGATAAATTAGAAAAAGAGCGCTCCATTAAATTAAGTCCCGACCGACTAAGACGGGTACTAAAAAAAAGGGGATCATTTGGAAAAGAGCTAGTCCAAGTCATAAAGGAAAACAAGACCCCAAAGAGCGAGAAATAAAGCAATCAGACCTAGATATGCTGGAATTAGCAGCAGCCGCCGGAGAAATTGACTTAAAATATTTAGATGAATCAGGATTCTGTGCCTGGAGTAAACCTAGTTATACCTATTATAAAAAAGGTGAGCAAAACGGATACAACAAACTAAAAATCGAGGTCGTAGATTAAGTATTGTGGGGATTTTTGAACCTTTAAGTAGCTTTGTCTATGGTTTGGTAATTGGAGGTGTTGATCGAAAAGCTTATATTCAGATGATGGAGAAAGAAGCAGAAGAAGCGGCCCAAATGAAACGGATTAGAATTATTGTACAAGACAACGGTCCAATACACCGATGTCAGGAGGTTAAACAGTTGTGGTCAAAGTGGGAAGGTCAGGGTTTATATATTTTTTTCTTGCCTAAATATTGTTCCGAAATGAACCCAATTGAATTAGAGTGGCAACACATTAAAGAAGATGAATTAGCTGCGACATTTGTTTGAGGATGAATTAGAACTCGCCTACGCCGTAATTCATGGAGTAGAAGTTAGAGGAAAAAGAGGAGATTACCCAACACAACGTATTAAATTCAAGTCCCGTCACCCGACTTAATATTTTGTTACATACTGATGGATTTTTCCGCCGACCTACTTATCGTTTTAAGTAAACATTGAAACATCAAGCCTCATAGGTGGGAAATCTTGTAGTAGACTTAACAGCAAAATATACTTATAAAAATTGTGGTAAATGCGATCGCGTTAATTAAAAATCAGGAACCAACAAACCTTGGGTTGCCCCCATTGCTGCCATATTATACGCAAATATCTAAACGGGCTTTTGAATATTTTATGGAAAGCTTTGAGCAATGTCTCGATCTCTGGCGAGTTTTCCTCTTTTCATCAAAAAACGAGAGGGAAGCTCCTGGCTTGAGACATGGGGAGGAACTCGGTAGCGGTTTCAACCGCCTTCAATATTTATTTACACAACTCATTGAAAGATTTGTTATAATTAGATAATTGTCAGTAAAAAAACCATCTACGTGTTGAAGCATTCTAGTATCGGAGAAATCCCGGCACAGTGAGCCACCACTATCATTGAGTAGTAAGCCTGTATAACTGACAAGTAACGGCAGAATGTGAAGCGTACCTATCTGGCAAAAGTGATGGATTATGAAAGCAAACAATTTAAAAGTAAGCGCAATTGCAATACCTTTTGTACTGGTAGTTGTTTTGAGCGTCTAGAGGTGACTTGATAACACCTTTGAGAGTTTTCGGATTCATTCAAGAATCCCCGTGGCTTCAGCCCTGGGGAGTATCAAATTGTGCCATACACAGTCAATTCGAGTCCTCTAGATTTACCGGGTTAACTGTATCTGCTAGAATTGATAGGGTTCTGTCGCGCAGCTTTTATGATTGACGAGGAAAAACAGCAAGATCAAGATCCTAACTCAACTGGGGAAACCACCCCAGAGGGTTCGCCAATGGCAAGCGAAAATCCGGCGGCATCAGGAAACTCGAACGGATCGGCGGATTGGGAGCTCGAACTTGCTCGAGCTTATCAAAGTGCTCAGGGCGATCGCACGCCAGCAAACGCATCCGGGCCTACCGTCACCGACAGTTTCACCAATAGTCCGACTGCAGACGCGGCGGAGCCTTGGAAGAATGAACTGGCGCAGGTAACCGAGGAAAAAGAGGCTTTAAAAACTCAGTTGCAAGTCGCATCCGCTCAACTAGAAGAACTGAAAAATCAAAATCTCCGCCTAGCAGCAGATTTTGAAAACTTCCGCAGGCGTACCCAAAAGGAAAAAGAAGAGCTAGATTTACAGGCAAGGTGTCTCACGATCAAACCCCTGTTGCCGGTAATTGACAATTTCGAGCGCGCTCGATCGCACATCAAGCCGCAAACCGATGGCGAAATGAACATTCACAAAAGCTACCAAAGCGTTTACAAGCAAATGGTAGAGGGCCTCAAGCAAATCGGGGTTTCTCCGATGCGCCCCGAAGGTGAACAGTTTGACCCCAACCTCCACGAAGCTCTGCTGAGCGAGCCAACTGACGAACACGAGGAAGGAACAATTATCCAAGAACTAGAACGCGGCTACATTCTGGGCGATCGCGTCTTGCGGCACGCCAAAGTGAAAGTTGCAGCGGCTGGGCTATCTGTGGTAGCCTCAGATGAAAATCCCGATAGTTCCGAAGGTTAATCGGGATACAAGTTACTGCATTCCTCAAAGTCACTGACCCCCGAATAGAGCTCGGGGGTTCCCAGGTGGCAGACTCACCAACTTCTTATAAAGATGACTAAAAGCAGGTCAGCGCTTTCTACAAAAATTCTGAAAAATGTTTTTACCCGTCTTTGATATTACCTGATTGACATCAAGTTTATTTCCTACAAATCTGGTCGGGTGATGCTTGTTTGAACAAGCTGAGTCGTTTTTCCTCCCCCAACCTGTAGTTGGAGGTTTCCAAACATCCCACAAAGTTTTATGAGGCGCTATGGGAAAAATTATTGGAATTGACTTAGGCACAACTAACAGTTGCGTAGCTGTGTTAGAGGGCGGTAAACCCGTCGTGATCGCCAATTCCGAGGGCGGCCGCACAACTCCGAGTATAGTAGGATTCGGCAAGGCGGGCGATCGCTTAGTAGGTCAACTAGCCAAGCGGCAAGCTGTAACTAATGCTGTAAATACTGTCTACAGTATCAAACGATTTATCGGACGGCGGTGGGACGACACGGAAGAAGAACGAGCGCGGACTCCCTATACCTGCATAAAAGGCAAAGACGATACCGTTAACGTCCAAATTCGGAACAAGGTTCACACTCCCCAAGAAATCTCGGCAATGGTACTCCAAAAGCTCAAGCAAGATGCTGAAGCTTATTTGGGACAAACTGTTACCCAAGCCGTGATTACAGTGCCAGCCTACTTCACAGACGCCCAACGGCAAGCTACTAAAGACGCCGGTACGATCGCCGGCCTAGAAGTCCTGCGGATCGTCAACGAACCGACGGCTGCAGCCCTTTCCTACGGGCTAGACAAGCAAAATATCGAACAAAAAATCTTGGTCTTTGACCTGGGCGGCGGTACTTTCGACGTTTCGATCCTGCAACTGGGAGACGGAATTTTTGAAGTCAACGCTACCTCCGGTAACAACCATCTCGGAGGAGATGACTTTGACGACTGCATAGTCCAGTGGCTGGTAGAAGCTTTCCGGACTCAAGAAGGCAGTGACCTCTCACAAGACAAAATGGCCTTGCAGCGCCTCCGAGAAGCTGCCGAAAAAGCGAAAATCGAACTCTCCAACCGGGAATCCACCTCAATCAATTTGCCCTTCATCTCCTCTGACGACAAAGGGCCGAAGCATTTGGAAATGGAACTCTCCAAAGCTCAGTTTGAAAAACTGGTGGCTCATTTGGTGCAAGCGACGATCGATCCGGTGACTCAAGCCCTCAAAGACGCAAGTTTGACCCCCAAAGACATAGACAGAATTATTTTAGTGGGAGGCTCAACCCGGATTCCGGCAGTTCAAAAGGCAATTAGCAAGTATTTTGGGGGCGTTTCTCCCGATAAATCAGTCAATCCCGACGAAGCTGTAGCGGTAGGCGCGGCAATTCAAGCCGGGGTGTTGGGCGGTGAAGTCAAAGACTTGCTGCTGCTCGATGTGACTCCGCTCTCCCTGGGACTCGAAACCTTGGGCGGGGTATTCACCAAAGTAATCGAGCGCAATACAACTATTCCTACCAGTCGATCGCAAATGTACAGCACGGCGGCAGACGGGCAAACCTCGGTAGAAATTCACGTACTCCAAGGCGAGCGGGCATTGGTTAAAGACAATAAAAGTCTCGGCAAGTTCCTGCTCAAAGGCATTCCCCCAGCACCCCGCGGCGTACCTCAAATCGAAGTTACCTTTGAAATCGATGCCAACGGGATTCTCAAAGTGGCTGCTGAAGACAAGGGAACCGGAAAAGAACAAAGCATCCAAATTTCCAATACAGGGGGATTGAGCGAAACCGAAGTCGAGCGGATGCGACAAGAAGCCGAACTTTACGCCGACGAGGACATCAAGCGCGCTCTACTCGTCGAACTCAAAAATCAAGCTGACTCCCTCGTCTATAATTGTGGTGTAACTTTAAAAACCAACGCGCAACTGCTGAGCGACGACCTCAAGGCCGAAGCCGAAACAGCAGCAGCAGCTTTGCGGGAGGCGATGGCTAACCCCGATATCACAGTCGAGGAACTCACACCCGCGATCGAATCTTTCAAGCAACTGCTATACTCGCTGGGGACAGCAGTCTACGACCAAGCCCGCAGCGGGGTAGCCCCGTCAGGATCTGTTGTTGAAAGCGAGATGATGTCAGAAGTAGAATCATCAGAACCCGAAGAAGTTAAAGCGGACGACGACAGTATTTTGCTGAAAGAAGAGCTGCTGGTGGCGCCCCAAGCTCCGCCGGAACCAAAGCCGGAACCAAAGCCGGAACCAAAGCCGGAATCAAAGCCGGAATCAAAGCCGGAATCAAAGCCGGAGCGACAGTCAAAACGACAGTCAAATCCACAGTCAAATCCACAGTCAAATCCACAGTCAAATCCACAGTCAAATCCACAGTCAAATCCACAGTCAAAACAAAAACAGAAGGTTCCCGAACCAGAAGTTGATGATATGAATCCTTTCCTTTAAAACAGAAAAGCTAAAAATTAAAAGTTAAAAATTAACAATGAGAGTTTTTGATTTTTAATCTGTAATTTCAGGAAAGGTCGCCCGTTTTTTTTTCGTACACTTTTTGTTATTTACCTCCAGGCAAGCAGCTCTATGGCCGGTGATTACTATGAAATATTAGGCGTTTCTCGCAGCGCAGACAAAGAAGAAATTAAGCGTGCTTACCGCCGCCTTGCTCGCAAGTACCATCCAGATGTCAACAAAGAACCCGGTGCCGAGGAGCGGTTTAAAGAAATTAACCGCGCCTACGAGGTACTCTCTGAACCCGAAACCCGCGCCCGTTTCGACCGTTTCGGCGAAGCAGGCGTCAGTGGTGCAGGCGCTCCGGGCTTCCAAGACTTTGGTGACAGCTTTGCCGATATTTTTGAAAGCTTCTTTCAGGGCTTTCAGGGAGGCGTCGGTGGCCAACAACAGCAAGGTCGTAGGCGCAGCGGGCCGGTGCGCGGAGACGATTTACGCCTGGATTTGCGGCTGGATTTTCGGGAAGCAGTGTTTGGTGGGGAAAAAGAACTCCGCATCAAGCATCTAGAAACCTGCGAAACTTGCACCGGGACTGGCGCCAAACCGGGAACCCGACCCCAAACTTGCTCGACTTGTACCGGCAGTGGTCAAGTCCGACGCGCTACCCGCACTCCTTTCGGCAGCTTTACTCAAGTTTCAGTTTGCCCCACTTGCAACGGCACCGGGCAAGTGATTGAGGATAAGTGCGAAACTTGTGGCGGCCGTGGCCAGAAAGAAGTGATGAAAAAGCTGAAAATCACTATTCCGGCTGGGGTTGACAACGGTACTCGCTTGCGTGTTTCCAATGAAGGGGATGCCGGCAAACTGGGTGGGCCGCCGGGGGATCTTTACGTGTTCTTGGCGGTGAATGAAGACCCGCTATTTAAGCGCGACGGGACTAACGTTAGCTCGGAAGTGAAGATTAGTTATTTGCAAGCAATTTTAGGGTGCCGATTGGAAGTCGAAACTGTAGACGGGCCGACGGAATTGTTGATTCCTACGGGAACTCAGGCAAATACTGTTCTGACTTTGGAGAAAAAAGGGGTGCCTCGGTTGGGAAATCCAGTCAGTCGCGGCGATCATTTGATTACGGTGTCTATTGACATTCCGACTAAGGTGACGGCTGAGGAACGGGAGTTGCTGATGCAGCTTGCTAAGCTGAAGGGCGATCGTACTGGTAAAGGCGGCTTGGAAGGATTTCTGGGCAATTTGTTTCAGAAATAAGCAATTTTTGACACCAATTGGTGTCAAATTTTTCTGTTTGAGGATTCCTCGGCAATTTGTTTTAGTCTCTGTCAAAAAATTGTGTGCAATTGCTCACAAAAATCTCAGGTGGCACGCTTCCTAGGCATTGCGTTTCAGCAGCGATTAAAAAAGTGAGCGCAATTGCGCTCACTTTTTGAGAAAGAATAATATTCTGTGTCCAATTGGACACAAAATTTTAGATTCTCCAGTGTCCAGGCAATTTGTTTAAAAAACTAAGGCTTTCAGGATTGGAGATTGCAAAAAACATTATGAATTCAACATCGAAAATTGAAAATCCCAAATCCCCAGATGCCAAAATCGATCTGCGGGGTACTCCGTGTCCTCTGAATTTTGTCCGCACTAAACTGCGCTTGGAGCAAATGGCACCGGGTGCTGTTTTGGAAGTGTGGCTGGATGCTGGGGAGCCGATCGAACAAGTGCCCGATAGTCTCAAAATGGAAGGCTACCAGATTCTCGAAACGCAATTTGTCGCGGATGAGCCGGAGTCGGGCTTTTTTTCAATGAAAGTGCAGCGCCCAGAAGACAAGGAAGCAGGATGAGCCTGAATTCGCCCTCCATCGTCGGTACTGTAATTGCTGTTCAGGCTAACTTCTACCAAGTGAGATTAGATGCCGAAGTCTCCATTGACGGGAAAAATGCTCCCCTCGCTGATTCTCCGACTCTCCTGTGCACTCGTCGCACTCGACTCAAAAAAATTGGTCAACAGGTGATGGTGGGCGATCGCGTGGTGGTAGACGAACCGGACTGGACTGACCGCCGGGGTGCAATTTCTGAAGTCTTCGGGCGCCAAACAGAACTCAACCGCCCGCCTGTAGCTAATGCCGATCGCATACTCCTGGTTTTTGCCCTCGCTGAACCCGACTTAGACCCCGCCTCATTAACTCGGTTTTTAGTCAAGGCAGAATCTACAGGTTTAGAGGTGAGTTTGTGCCTGAACAAATGCGATTTGGTCACGAAAGAGGAGTTGGAACAGTGGCGCGATCGGCTTTCTGGATGGGGATATGAACCCATGTTTATTAGTGTCCGCAGCGGCTTAGGTATCTACAATAAAACCGCCAATGACAGTCAAAATGAAGTTTCTGAATCTAAATCTTCCAACCCCACTTTATCAGAGGAAATAGATAGCTCTAATCAGCCTCCTGCCTCCTCTATCCAAACTCACTTGCAAGGAAAAATAACGGTAATTTGTGGCCCTTCTGGGGTTGGCAAGTCCAGCTTGATCAATCAACTGATCCCGGCGCTGAACCTGCGAGTCAGCGCTGTTTCCGGCAAACTCGGCCGCGGGCGCCACACGACTCGCCACGTAGAACTATTTGAACTCCCCGGCGGCGGACTCTTGGCCGATACTCCGGGGTTCAATCAGCCGGCTCTCGAATGCGGCCCCTCCGAGTTAGCTGAATGTTTCCCAGAAGCGCGTCAGAGGCTGGCTTTGGGTAGCTGCCAGTTTAGCGACTGTTCGCACCGAGACGAGCCTAACTGTGTCGTGCGGGGCGATTGGGAGCGCTATGAGTATTACTTGCAGTTTCTCGAAGAGGCGATCGTCCGCCAGCAACAAGAGCAAAACTCTAGTAGTGCCGAGGCGAGTTTGAAACAGCAAACCAAGTCGGATGGTACGCAGCAATACGAACCGAAGCTGCAAACTAAAAAGTATCGGCGCTCTTCCCGTCGCCTTCAACACCAGTCGCTGCAGGAGATGTGTCAAGATTTAGACGAGTTGTGAGGAATTAGTCGATCGCGATCGGTCGATCGGCCCCGGAGCACAGTACATTAATAGCTAAAATTAAATGGCCTTAAATTTGTTAAAAAAAGTACAACAGAAGCAAAGCGAAGCCGGTTATGCAGGAGTAAAAATACTGTGAATATTCAAGAACTGTTTCAAAAAGGTGGCCCTGCCATGTGGCCCCTGTTGGTGTTATCGATTTTATCTTTGAGTACAATTATCGAGCGCTTGTGGTTTTGGGCGAGCCTCCTGAGCAAAGAAAAGCAAATAGTTAACCGCATTCTTGAAGCGGCCCGCAGCGATTGGGGGGCGGCTAACGAGATGGCCAGACAAGCTAACCGACAGCCGATCGGGCGATTTCTATCTGCACCCCTGCGCCTGTACAATCCTGAACCCGACTTATTTCGACTCGCACTCGAAGCCTCTGCCGATGAAGAGTTGGCTTCGATGCGTCGCGGCGACAAAATCTTAGAAGCTACGATCGCTCTAGCCCCTTTGCTGGGCTTGCTGGGAACAGTTTTGGGCTTGATTAACTCGCTCAGTTCCATCCGTCTGGGCGACATTGGCACGGCGGCCACGAGTGGCGTGACATCGGGCATTGGCGAATCGCTGATTACTACTGCTACTGGGATGGTAGTAGCAATTTTTACCTTGGTGTTTTATCGGATATTTCAAGCTTTTTTGTTCAACCAGGCAAAAATATTTCGCAAAGCTGGAAATGAACTGGAATTGCTTTACAGGCAATACTGGCCTGCTGCTAATGCTAAGGGTCGAGCACCCGGTGCAGAATACAGCAATTCTTCTTTTGGTGCAGATGGTTTGAACAGGCGTTCTCTCAATTCTCAAGAATCGGGAGAACGGAATCGGGAGCCGAAATTGAAAGGTTCCGATCCGGCTGAAGATTCACCTTCTAATAATTAAAACTCCTGAGAACTGATGAAGATTAATCTAGATACTCCTGCTGAAGAGGCTCGGATTGAACTGGTGCCTTTAATTGACGTGATATTTTGCATTCTGACGTTTTTTCTCCTGGCGGCTTTGCAACTGACTCGCCAGCAAGCCATTAATGTCGATTTGCCTAAAGCGAAGACGGGACAAACGCAAATGCGAGAGATGCTGATTGTCAGCATTGACGATTTCGGTCAAACTTATATCGATCAATTGCCTGTTAATTACCAACAGCTCGATCGAGTTTTAAAGAGTTTCCAAAGTAAAAATCCTACGGGGTTGATGGTGCTGTACGCTCCTCAAAATGCGAGATATGCCAAAGTGGTCGAGGTTTTAGACAAATTGCGAGAGGTAGGGGGCGATAGAGTTGCCCTGGCAACTCTTCCTAGTTCGGCTTCCTCCCCATTGCCCAATCCCTCGCTTCCCAATTCTGGCATTCCTGCAGCACCGGCGATCGGCAATTCCGCTCAACCTCTTCCTTCTCCTGTGCCTCCAGGGCAGCAACAGTTCAATCCAAATCAGTTTCAATCTCCTCTCCCGGCTCCAGGGCAGCAGCAGTTCAATCCAAATCAGTTTCAATCTCCTCTCCCGGCTCCAGGGCAGCCTAGCAACTCTGGGGCCAATTTGGGTATTCCTCCTGTTTCGCCTGCACCCGCTGCTCCCAATTTCAGACCCGGAATCGCCACTCCACCGCAGGATGGCGGGCCCTCGAATTAGTCAGAAGGAAGAAGGTTCGGCAACGGATTGTGTAACGGATGTAACGGATGTAACGGATGTCCGTCGGAAAAAGGGAGAAGGGAGAACAGAGAAATAGAAATTTTCCCAATCTCCTCATCTCCCGCTCTCCCGCTCTTCCGCTCTCCTCATCTCCCCCTCTCCTGATATCCTCATCTTTCAATCTCCCCCTCTCCTCATCTCCCCCTCTCCTCATCTTCCAATCTCCGCCTCTCCCCGTCTCCTCATCGCGGAGAGAATCTCCGCCGGATTTGGTATAAACGGCTTCAATTCTTTTGGTTCGTACTGAGCCTTTTTTCTCTTGACAAGTAGATACACTTGTATATGCCTGCGGAAGGAACTTTTGCAGGCATCTCGCTATCTCTATCCCTAAGTAAGCTATTTCTTAGGACAGAGGGTGATTTTGTCAAATGATTGTTACCTTTTGTAATATAGACTAAAACCAAATGGGCAATCGGGCATCCCGAAACCAACGGTCGATCGCTGAAACAACTTACAAATCTGGTTAATCCAGGTGTTCACTTTTAAGTCACCTTTACTTACAGAGGAGTCAAAGTCATGAGCCAACCAGCAGAATTGTCTTTGGAACAGCAATTTAGCCTGTGTTCCTTCAAAACACAGGTAAGTGACATGAGCCGCGAACAAGCTCAGGAGTTTTTGGTCAAGCTTTACGAGCAAATGATGCTACGAGAAACCATGTACCGCCATTTTCTGAAACACCACTGGGGTTTAGAACCTAACCCAGGTGTTGAGTAACCAAGAGTCGCAGTCGGCGACCTCCGTCTCTTACTCTCTTCCCTCAGGCGGAAAGGAGTTGGGGGTGATGGGGCGTCACTCGAAGGCAGAAGCTAGAAGACCTGTGTAGAGACTTGAGGAAAATTGGAAAGTTTCTTTGTGGAGTTCACTCGAATTGGGGAGTCGAACTCAGCAGTTTGTCGAGCGACACCACTGGAGAGTGCAAAGATAATTTATCGCGCCTCAACTCGAAAATTGGATAACTATTAATAATAAGTAAGTGTTAATTTTTTAACCAATTAAAATTTTTAACAAATTCAATATATTTGTGTTTATTTGCAGCGGATGAGGTTTGACAACAATGGCGCTAGTCGGACATCTGAGCGCGACCTCCGACTAGCAAAACCTTTAGTTTTCACATCAATCCCTAGAACTGGCAACTGTGGACTCTAGAAAGAGTTATTCCGGCTGACGTTCCAGAGTCGCCTCCATTGTACTTGTCAAGTAATGACCAGACATGATGCCGCTAGATTGGTAGTAGTGGTTGTCATCAACCCGGTGAAGGGTATCAAAACCCGTCCGCCGCTGGCGTTCGTCTCCCAATACCCAATAACGCTGGACGATCGACTGGGGAGCAATCCAACCTTCGCCCTCGACGCGGGCGAGTTCGCTGTGTTGGAGTACAAAAGTATACTGCCGTTCATCGCTGTTGAGGTGTCCTCGGTACTGCAAAATAATCTCTTCGCGATCGCCTCCAGGAAATACGAGCTTTGTCACCATACTGAACCAATCTGTTCGGTTCCAGCTCACTAAAGTTTTGCCTTTAACCGTAATTGGCACGCCATTGCGCTCAATCCAGCTTCCTTCGAGCGTCCATTGGCCAGATTCCATTAAAAACGTGTGAGCCACAGTGCTGTTCCTATGCTTTTGCTGCTGGCTACAATGCTGGTGCAACAACGCACAGCCGTTGTCCCTCCGACTCTATGCTATCACGCCCAACTGTGCCAACAAGAGTTAATTTCTCCTAAAAGTACCGGTGTCCGGGCACCAGTAACTTGAGGCAGATTGCCGGGAATGCCCCGAACCCGCCATGCGGCTAAAACCGCGAAAGCGATCGCCTCTTTAAAATCTACATTCAAGCCTGCCTCAGAAGTAGTCAACACTTGCACGGGATGCAATTGAGATTGCAATCGGCGTTTTAAGTAGAGATTGTGGCTGCCGCCCCCGCATAGTAAAACTCGATCGGGCATAGTCGGTAAAAAAGTTTGGTAACTGTGAACGATCGAGGCAACAGTCAGTTCTGTCAGAGTAGCCAGCACGTCAGCAGGACTGAGGTTGTAACCTTCGGCCTCGACCAAACACCTGTCAAAATAGTCTACACCAAATAGCTCTCGCCCCGTTGATTTCGGCGGTGCTTGGCGGAAGAACTCTGATGCGAGCCAATCCTCTACTAAAGCTTGACAGGGAGTTCCCGATGCCGCCCAAGCTCCACCTTCGTCCAGCGTCTTAGTGCCACCTGAGAAGTGCTGCACTGCCAAATCTAACAGGGAATTCGCCGGGCCTGTATCCCAGCCCGATATGCCATCCCCAAGACGGAAAATCTCAGACTCGTCATTGTTTCCCCCTTTTCCTCTTGCCGGAAGATAGGTAACATTGCCAATTCCCCCCAGATTTTGGATACAGAGGCTGATGTTGGGTTCCGCCAGCAGGCAGGCATCAACTATGGACACTAAGGGTGCTCCTTGACCCCCTGCAGCAATGTCTGCCGAGCGAAAGTTACTCACAGTAGTAATTCCTGTCAATTCCGCAATTAGCGCGCCCCGCCCGAGTTGCAAGCTGTAGCCCATTAACGCACCGGCGCTGTCTTTCTGGGCTTTCCCAGTAGGTCGGTGGTAGACGGTTTGACCGTGAGAGCCGATTAATTCGGCTATATCATACTCTGCTTGAATTGTCAATGCCGCCGTGGCAAATTCTTGGGCGATGGCATCATCTAATTCCGCTAGTTCAGCCATTGACAAAGCTGAGCCACTGCAAACCGAGAGAATTTGCGATCGCAAATTAGCAGGATAAGGGAAAGTCTTGCCGGCCACCAATTGCACTTTCAAGTCTGTTTGGGAACCGACCACATCCACCAAAGCAGCATCAATGCCATCCACCGACGTGCCGCTGATCAAACCGATAACACGGGTCATTCAATTTTAGATTTTAGATTTTAGATTTTAGATTTTCCGGGGGGTTGCCCGATTTATTTGAGGTCGATCGTCACGATCACCACAGTAATATTATCGCGTCCACCTTTATCCTTAGCTGCTTGAATTAAAGCATTTGCAGCGCCCTCGCAGGCGCGAATCGACTTCAGAGGCGAAGCAATCAAAGGATCGGAAAGTTCTTCAGTCAAGCCATCGCTGCAGAGCAGCAAGCGATCCCCAGGCTGCACGTCCACCGGCAAAATATCTATCTCCCGCAAATCATCGCGACCCAAACACTGGGACAAAACGTGACGCCAAGGATGAGTGCGAGCCTGGTCGGGAGTTAGAGCCTTTCTTTTCACAGCCTGAGCCACCCAAGTCTGGTCTTCAGTAATCTGTTCCAAGCGAGAGCCGTGCAGTCGGTACAAGCGAGAGTCCCCGATATTAGCGCACCAGGGTCGGCCCTCATCCCTAAACATTAGAACCACAGCCGTAGTTCCCATATCAGCACGCTCCGGGTGGTCGAGCTGATCCGTTAAAATTGCTTGATTGGCAATCAACAAAGCCTTTTCCAACAACAGCGGAGAATCTTCAGGCCCTTCCCAATGTTCGAGCAAATAAGATTGAATCGCCTGAGTTGCAATCCGGCTGGCTTCTTGACCTCCGGCGTGTCCTCCCATTCCATCGGCCACTATGAAAAATCGCCCGTCAGAGTCAATGTAATATGAATCCTGATTTACTGAACGAACTAGCCCTGTGTCTGTCTTACCTGCGAAAGAGCGTTTCATCAGAAAAATGGGTCTGAAACCCCGTCCTAGAAGGACGGCTTTACATTGGATTGGGGTGGAGGGGTATGGTTGCCCCTCCGTGGAGATGTGGTCTTCTCCAAAACTCCCTTACGGGTAAAGTTAGCTTCGCCAATGTTTTGAGAGCTTGTTAAACTTGCAGCACTGTTTCAGTGACCTTAAAACTGTTTAACTGCAAATGACAGGGCAGGGGACTAGCTTCGCATCCCAGGGTGTCGTGACTCAAAAAACGTAGACCTCGAAAGTCTTAGGCTGGTCAGGACGGCTCGCAAGAATCTCTTACAAGCCTCATGCCTTTAGGCTGAGGTTCCTGACAGATTGGGTGATTGGACTCATCGAACTTAAAAGCTTGATTTAAGATGTGCAATGTTTTCTTCCACAACTTAAATCGCGAAGGGGACTTGAAATTTCTGCCACCTGCGATCGCGAGTTTTGGAAAAATTGCACTTCCTTGACCTCATATTGTAGATCGTATGATGGTAATCCCATCTTAAAATTTCGGTAAATCCAGTAAATTAAGCAGCACCTGCAAAAAAAAACTGGATTTATACCCAAAATTAGAGGTTTGGCTGGCGAGAAATCTAGGCCGCAACCGGGTTTTTAGCCTCAAAGCGCGTAAGTGTTGTAAATTTCAGCAATCTGTGGTGAGCCAGCCAAAACTTAACATTCGATGTCAAATTTTGGCTGGCGAGAAATCTCAAACCTAAAATTTCCCATCCCAAATTGCACAATTATGACATCCTGTCTAAACGATCGATCCGCTTGAACAAACGCAGCATAGCAAACCCTGCACCCGCCGCCAGCACTGCCACAGCGACAGCCGGCCAGACTTGATTGCTGACAAACAAAATTGTCGCCGACAAAGTAAAAGCACTCATCAGCAAAGCATAATTCGTGCCCATTTGAGCGCTGCTCATGCGGCGGAGCAAGCGCTCTGTTTCTGCCGAACGGACGCGAATCCGCAAATCTCCCTGTTCGAGTTTATCAATAGTCTCCTCAATCCGGCGGGGCAAACCCAAAGCACTCGAACTCACCTGAGCCGCCTGACGGCCGATTTCGTTAAAAATGCTGCTACTTGTATCATGGCCATTTCCATTAGTCATAAGCTGCATGGCAAAAGGTTGTGCCACCTCCATAAAGTTGAATTCGGGATCTAAACCTCGGCCCACCCCTTCGATGGTGGAAAAAGCTCGCATTACAAAAGTAAAGGTAGCTGGGAAGCGAAAAGGTTGGTTGTAGGCAATATCGTAAAGGTCGTCGGTAATCGCGCTCACGGACTGATTTTCAAAAGGCTTGTCCATGAAGTTATCCAGCATATACTGAATGCTGCGGCGCACCGGACTCATATCACCCGTAGGCACCAAAGCTCCCAAATTGATCAGAGAATCCATAATCCGCTGTCCATCCTTGGAAGCAATGCCGTAGAGCGTCTCCATCAGTCCTTCGCGGACGTTCGACTGGATTTGCCCCATCATGCCAAAATCGTAGAAAATCAGACAACCGTCAGCACTAACAGCGATGTTGCCGGGGTGTGGGTCAGCGTGGAAAAAGCCGTCGTTGAGCAACTGCCGCAAATAAGCTTTTGCCCCCAACTGAGCGATTAATTTACGATCGATACCGGCCGCTTCCAAAGCTTCGTAGTGGCTGATTTTTATCCCTGGCAGGTATTCCAAAGTCAGCACTCGCGGAGCTGCATACCGCCAATAAACCCGCGGCACCATCACCCAGTCGCAGTTGCTAAAATTGCGGCGAAAAGTATCAGCATTGCGGCCTTCATGGAGATAGTCAATTTCCAGCCACAGAATGCGACAGCATTCCTCATAAATCCCCATCCAATCTCGGCCTTGGCCCCACTTAGGATGATTTTGAAAGTAACGAGCAATTCCCTTAAGAATTTGCAAATCTATTTCAAACAGCTTCCGCAGTCCAGGCCGCTGTACCTTGACCACCACTTCCGGGCCCGAATGCAGTTGAGCTTTGTGTACTTGACCCAGACTGGCAGCAGCCAGGGGCACTGGGTCAAAGCTGCGGTAGAGTTCTTGAATTGTCTTGCCCAAATCTTGCTCAACAATTACCACTAACTGCTCGTAGCTGAAAGCAGGGACTTTATCTTGCAGCTTAGAAAGTTCCTCCACAAACTCTGCTGGGAACAAGTCGGCGCGGGTGGAAAATAACTGCCCAACTTTAATGAAAGTTGGCCCCAAATCCAAGAGTGTTTCTCGAACCCAGATAGCTTGAAAGCGGCGTCTGGCAACTTTCTTTTCTTCAGTCACGCCTCCCCAGTAGCTCCAATTTTTGCTGTCGAGCCAGAGGGAAGCCAGCCAGAGCAAGACAAAGGCCCAAATGTCGAAGAAGCGCCGCTTCCGGGAATATTTTTCGCGATTCCAGCGATAAGCTTTACTTTTGTAGGATTTACCAGCAGCAGTTTTTGGCTCATCGGCTTCGCCAGTGTGCTTGGGGGAGCGCTGGCGATTAACAGAGTCATCAAGGAGAGCAGACACTTGGGTTCCCAAATTGCTTATTTTATGTTGTTGCTTTGATTGAAAGTAGGAGCGCAGGAGCGCAAAACCATGCGCTCACGTAGTCGTAAATAATAGTTGTGGTCGGAGGATCGAGCGCTAGGGCAAAGTGCTGCGGTAGCGCTGCAATTCCGATCGCACCAGAGCCACTTCGGCGCGCAGCTCGTCAATAGTCGCTTGCAAATCTGCCGGATGGATGTCTTGAATGGTGGTGGTGCTTGCAGTGCCAGTTCTGGTCTGCATCGCCTCATCCGAAGCTCGATTGGCCCGTTCCACAACTCGATCGGTGAACTGTCGCAGGCGTTCTCTTTGTTCTGCGTCAAATTTGCCGAGTTCAGAGAAAGCGTTGGTTGCTGCGCTTTCTAATTGCTCGTACAGTGCTTCGGCAAGTGCTCTGCCTACAAAAAAAGCATGAACTGGGGGTTTACTCATAAAAAATCTCTGTGCGCTTCCGCAACAAATTATAACTTGCTTTTCCCCGATGATGCTTGCTCCCAAAGGAAGGAAGTTTGGGGAAATTGACACTCCCACCCCGAGTGTCGGGGATGGGATTGTTGAGAGTTAGAACAATCTAACGCGCCACGGCTTAGCACAAAAGCCTCGCTTAAAGTGGCTCAAATTCGAGGTTGGGGTTGCTTTGTACCAAAATGTTTGCAGCTTGGCAGTATTAATACGCGACATCTCACCACCTCAGCGCCGCGCACATATTCTAACATAATTTCAATCAAAATTCAAATCAAAATAGAAAACAGTCCTGCATTTTTTTGCGGGCATTTGGATGGCAGAGGGAATAGGAAATATTCGATAAACTCAGACGGTGACTGTTGGGATTTTCAGATTCGACGGAAGTTTTTGGAAGATAGTGGTTGGCTAGGTAGGGCCTTATTATCTCAACTACTGAGCAGATATTTGCTGACTCATAAAACCAAGTATTTGTCCGCACTTTAAACCAACAAAAACCATACTAATTTGTCGCAGGTTCGGGAAAAGGCATCGTGGGATCTGCCACAGGGGGTGGTGAATCAGGTGCGATCGAACTATCTGAATTGTTGCCACTGCGGCTTGGTATGGCAGGCTCAGGCGATCGCTCGATCGGCGATGCTATTACTGGCGGCGCGGATTCCGACGACGGCCAGGTTTCAGCGCTAGCACTCCCAGGGGCCGGCGGGGCGGGTGTGGCGGGCGGTTCTGCTGGCAGGGGCGCAACTTCCGGTATCGGTGCGGCTTCAGGTTGGGGTTCGGGCTCGATTTCGGTTGGAGGCTCTGGAATGGGGGACTCAGAAGGCTCCTCTGCCTGTTCGGGCGTCGGCGATGGCTCAGGTTCCGCTTCGGGTTCGGGGGCGGGAGTTTCCTGGCTTGGAGGCTCAGAAGGTTCGGCGCTAGTTTCTGAGGGATCGTCGATCTGTTCGGGAACGTTGGTGCTGTCTAAGGGGGGTTTGGGGAGCTTGTTGAGTTCGATCGGGTAGAGAGGGCTGCTTTCGACAGACGGCTGCCCGAACATCGGCCCTGACAAATCGCGGGATTTGAGCAAATCTTCGAGAGATGGGAAGGATTCAATTTTGGGACGATTGCTGAGACTGGTGCTGTTGTAGTACCATGCTAGGTCAAAACCCATCCAGCCTGCAATTGCAGCCGTTACGACAAACGCCAGAAAAGTCAACTGCGGCGGGGGAGGTGCGGGCAATCTTAGACTTTGCTTGCCTTTTCTTTTTACTGATACTCGCTCTGTTTCTTGCAGCATGGTGAGCCAATTTTCGACTGTCTGAGGGCGGTTGTGGGGGTCGATTTCGAGTCCCTGAAGGATGGCTCGCTCGATTCCTGGGCTGAGGTTGGGCTGAAATTGCCGTAACTCAGTCAAGGGAATGCGATCGCGCAGGGGTGCTGCTACGGGCGCCACGCCGGAGAGTAAGTAGTAGAGGGTGGCTGCGATCGCGTAGATGTCAGTGGCCGGTGTACATTTACCGTCATGGAGGTATTGTTCGATCGGCGCGTACCCGGGCGAGAGCAAGTTAGTGTGGGTTTCTTTGGTGCCGGCGGTAAAGCTGCGGGCAATTCCGAAATCTATTAACATTACTACGTGAGAATCGGCTCGCCGGATAATATTTTCTGGATTGATATCTCCGTGCAGCAATCCGCTGTGGTGCACTGTACTTACGGCTGAGGCTATTTGCCGAATATAGTGCAGGGCCTGGGCTTCTGGCAGCGGCTGATCGGTTTCGACTATTTGGGCGAGAGTTTGGCCCGGAATGTAGTCCATTGCAATAAAAGACTGTCCGGCTTCTTCAAAAAAGTCGATTACCCTGACTATGTTGGAATGCTGACATCGCGACAGGCGTTGGGCTTCTGCAATAAACTGCTGCTGAAATTGGGCAGATTCTGGGTGTTGGCGCAGACTTTCGTTGAGGGTTTTGAGTACAACGGTTTGGTTTAAATGGGTGTGGATAGCTCGGTAAGTGATGCCGAACCATCCTATCCCTAAAGTCGCGTTAATTTTGTATTTGCCCTGTTGCAGGACTGTTGCTGGCGCTAAGTTCATCTTCAGTTGATGCCGTTTCCCAAACTATGCTACCGCCTTTGGGTTATTTCGCAGAATTAGGGGTGAGGTTCGATCGATGATCTGCGCCCTAGTTTGAGCTTTAGCTCTGCTATATCTTTAATCTTGGCATCCCCACGTCATTTTATCTGTAGTAGGTATTGTCAAACTTAACGCTCGCTCCGGCTTTCCAATAAAAATCCCGCTCTTGTGGAACGGGAAAGCCATCAGGGTGCATCTATAATATCTGACTCTAACTTATGGGGGGTACAACCCCTCATTGCTTTAGCAAGTCTTTAAAATTAGCCGATTTTTGTAAATATTTAGGTTTTAATGTTGACTTATGATCAACCTTATGATTCTCAAGATTGCCGGATGGCGATCTTGAGCTTGGGGAATTGACACTCTCAGGTCTGAAGAGACGCTGGATTCTTAAATAGAGGAGAATCTGACCTTCAAAGGCATTGTCGCAGATGCTTTTACCCGTGCGAGCGTGTTTCACCACCAGGCTTGTGTTCAAAATTACCAGAACACACCCGCGGTGTTTCGGGTTCATGTTTGCCTGAAGCTTGAACACAAACCCGGTGAATTCTGGGTAGGTGGCGAATACTTCACCTAAGCTGCTCTGGTAAGCTTCTGGCTTGACCGCGTAATCCATAAAGGATTGCAAGAAAAGTTCCACCCCAAAGTTATGCAAGGTTAGCACAGCGGCCATCATCAAAGGTAAACCAAGTATCGGCGACCTTAATCCCAACTGGTAGTAGCCTAGTTGGTTATAGACTAGGGGAGAGAGCAATTCTTGCAATCTGGCTGCGATCGCTTCAGTTGAGGCGAACCGGTACATTCCGATGGCGAATATGATCTGGATTTATAGTACGTCGTTTTCCCCTGTTGCTCCCAGAGTCACACCTTACAGACCAGATTACCTTTTTGGCTCAGATGAAGTTCAGGCGATCGGCATAAAATGACAAAGAGGCATCGTCTCGGGCTTAATCTTGAGACGGCAAATGGCTCAAACCTTGTAAATAAAAAGGCTGTAAGCATTCTCCAGACATTGGTAGCCCATAGCCCTCAATGCTTCAATCGCTGTTCGCGTTACACACCAAGGCCTGGAGGCAAGCTCAAGTTTCCCGAAGGGGGGAACTTGAGCTTAAGTTGTCACCAATTTGGTCTTCCTGGTAACGAGAAGCGATCAATTAGCAATTAGCAGCAATTAGTAATTACTTATTCTTTGGTTTGAAAATGTCTGTTAAACAATCACATTACGAGAATTTACTAGCAGAGTACAGCGAATCTTCGGCCGCGATCGCCCTGCTGAAAAAATATCGGGTTTACATGGAAATGATTCCGAGTATCCGCCGCGCCCATGAGAGTTTAATCACAATTCCTTTGCCAATTGCCCGCTTGCGGGACGGGGTTTCTTATGCCGGAAGCAGCGGCACTAGCATATCGCCCGGACAGGCAGTTTGTTTGCCCTGCGATTTGGCGATTTTGATGTGCGATCCTGAATGGAAAGTTAAAATTGGAGTGGAAATTTTGATTTTCATTCATCGTCCGGGCGAAGAGTTTTCTGAGTTGCTCGGCCGCTGGCGCCAGTCTCAGGTTTGGCTAGATAAAGGTTACGAATGGGTGATGCCACACCGCTACAGACATATTTACAGCGATGAAGCTGAGGCTGTTCATCCGCTATTTGTTTTGTTTGACGCAACGCCGGAACTGATTCAACGGGGTTTGATGGCGGCTGGTTTGCCGTTTGTGATGGAAAGTTTCGACTCTGGGATTGAGGAAGTAGAGGAGGAAGAGTTTCTGAGTAGCGGGGAACTAGGAAGTATCGGTGAAGATAATTTTGATTTGTAGGGTAGGTGCGATCGCACATAAGCTGTTGTGCCTTTGTAAACCAAGTATCTTACTGATGTCGGAAGGGAGACTCAGACAATCTAGAAAGTCTAATAGATGAGAGGATGAATGGAAATCACAAAAAAACCACAGATAAATATATAGAAATATTATTAAAAACTCTAGAGAGACCCTCAAAAATTAGGATATGATGAAAGGAAGATGGACAGCGCAGAGATTAGCAACATACTTAAAAAAATCCACAGTAATAAAATTAAGTGGAGTCCAACTTAGGAGGATATTAAAGCAAAAAAAGTATGTTTACCTCTGGGATAAGTATAGCCTGGAGTCCCAGAGAAATCCCGAAAAAAGAACAGCGTTTAAAATAAACATAGCCGAATATTTAAAAGTAGAAAAAGAAACCCCATAACGATTACAGGTCTGGTTTTGGGACGAGAGTGGATTGAGTTCAAGAGTCAACAGAAGAAAGAACGGGTTTCATTCAGTTGACAGTTGACAGTTGACAGCGACCTCTACCTAGAAGGAAGAGGATTGGAGTAATGAATAGTTTTCTTTTAATTTCTCGCCTTTAAGGGAGAGGCTTTAAACCAATTCTTTGTGGTAAAAAAGGCAGCATAAAAAAGGCCAGAGGAGACCGAAGAAAACGCAGACTTAATGTAATGGGAGGAGTGAGTAATTTAGATAAAAAAAGTTTGTAGAGTTTCTGAAAAAAAGCAATTTACATAATTTTTATAAATTTCTAAAAATCTTTTATGAAGAGCTAATTAATGAATGGGTATCAGCAGCTAATCAAACATCACAATTTGCTGAATAAGAAGCGAAAATAGTGATAGTTCTTGATAATGCTAGTTTTCACGATCAAGAAGAGTACCTGCAAAAAAATGAAACAGAAATGCCTAATCTCCATTTAGAATTTCTCCCAGAATACAGCCCCGACTATAGCTTAATTGAATTAGTATGACATTCGATAAAAGAATATATTGCCAATAGGCTATTTAAATCAATTGAAGAGCTAGAGTATTTATTGGATCGCCTCTTAAATGAAGGACAATTAATAATTAAATGGGCGCAAAATCAAAAACAAGGGTAATGCTTATATCACAGTTTAAATGTGCACAACAGCTTATTTACGTTCAATGAACTATGAAATCCTCCATTGTCTAGTTGAATTATATGCAAATCCTCTGGATAAGCGCTGGCAAATAGCTCTAAAAACTTCTCTAAACACACTGTGTCTAGATGCGTAAATTCATAAAATAATCCCTCTGGTGTTTGAGGTTTTACTAATCCATATAATCACCGATATACAAAGTCTCATTGCACTTTTCCGTGAGGCTTAATTCCTTTGCCAGTTAATTTCCTTATTTTAATTGTGTGTAGGCTCATTCGACTTTCGTTTTGACTCCAATAGCGAATTTTTTCCATTGATTTAAAAATGTCTCACTCTGACGAGCGGCTGGCTTTTACCAGGAATAGCAGCTTTTTTTCAATTCTTCTACTGCGCCTTTTTTCTGTTTTTTGCTCACGGGACGTGGTACTTTTAATTTTCCTCGATCGCCGATATCTAGCCCACTGATGTACTGTCTGATATGACACCTCTACTTCACAACAGATTGTCAAACATTGATGTACTTCTTTGTAGCTACTAAATCCTTCTGGTTGGAGCAATTCCTTTGATAATCTCTATACAGTTTCAGGATTCATTATTCTTGGTCTTCCCGAACGTGGTTTCTGAAATAATAATTCTTCTATTCCCCCCGCTCGATAGCTAGACAACCATCTTTGTATTGTGGTACGATGTTTTCATAACCGCACAGCAGCCGACAATACGGTTTCTACAGTTTGGGTCTTGAGCCAATACAGAACTTGCAGTTTTTGGTGGCGAGTCGCATCTTTACTCTTTCCGCAGAACCCCCTCGACTCTAGCGTGTCACGTCCGGTTCTGAAGTAGAGGTAGGTGTAGAAATGCCTCTCTCGACTCTAACAGCTAGCAGAAATTTTGCCGCTAACCGTCCCTGGGTGCAATTAATCGAATTAGAAGACGATCATTCTTTGGGAAATGTCCTAGGGGAAATTTGGGAAGCGATTCAAAAGTTTTGCCAATTCAAAAATTAAAATTTGACCAACTTGCAAGTGTCAACAATCAAATGACTGAACAAGATTCATCGACTCGCACCTTAGCCGTTGACATTGGCGGAAGCGGCATCAAAGTTATGGTTTTGAACGCTGAAGGTGAACCTCAGACGGAACGCAGCCGTTTAGAAACGCCTCAACCGCCGAAACCGGAACCGGTATTAGAGGCGATCGCCTCTTTAGCAAGCGCACAAGGAGAATTTGACCGAGTATCCGTCGGTTTTCCCGGCGTGGTTTGTCGCGGAATCACCAAAACCGCAGTAAATTTAGATCCGTCTTGGGTCGATTTTGACCTAGCAACTACCCTCAAAGACCGTTTGGGAAAACCTGTACGAGTGGCGAATGATGCCGACATTCAAGGATTGGGATCGATCGCTGGGACGGGCGTAGAATTAGTAATTACCCTCGGCACCGGTTTCGGTTCTTCCTTATTTGTCGATGGTATTTTGGTGCCAAATCTAGAGTTAGGACATCACCCGTTTCGCAAAGGGGAAACTTACGAACAGCAATTAGGGCGATCGGCATTAGATGCAGTCGGCACCAAAAGATGGAATCGCCGTCTGGAAAAAGCGCTGGTATGTCTGCAAAATATGTTTAACTGCGATCGGCTTTACATCGGTGGCGGCAATACAAAAAAAATTGCTTTTGATTTACCGCCGCAGGCTAAAATAGTACCGAATGTCAGCGGTTTGTTGGGCGGGATCGCTTTGTGGCGCGATTTAAATAATCATTAGTCATTAGTCATTAGTCAGTAGGGGCGGTGCCCCCGTGCCCGCCCTCCTGCCGTCATTAGTCATTAGTCATTAGTCATTAGTTATTTGTAAGAATGAAGAATTTACCAACTAGATATTAGAGATTAATGACTAATAACCCTAATAGTGTAAAACTAAATCGTAATTAGACCATCTACAATCTCAAAGCTGAAATCATACTATGCTGCCTTTTATCCGCCAAGACTTAGCCGAACTTACCGCCTACACTCCCCATCCGGGTGGCGCATCAACAGAATCAGCGCACTCGGAAATTGTAATCGATCGCCTAGACACCAACGAATGCCCCTACGACTTACCAGAAGAATTAAAACAAAAGCTAGCTTGGACTTACCAGCAGTTAATTGAAACAAATCGCTATCCCGACGGAGGCCACGCAGCACTCAAAGAGGCGATCGCCCAATACGTCAACGAATCCCTAAATGTCTCCCCCCTTAACCAGGGTGTTCTCCTAAATATCTCCCCCCTTAACAAAGGGGGGCAAGGGGGAGTTACACGGCCCAAAAATGCCATTACAGCCGACAATATCTCTGTCGGAAACGGTTCCGACGAACTAATTAGATCGCTCTTAATTGCAACCTGTCTGGGTGGCCAAGGCTCAATTTTAGTCGCCAATCCCACCTTTTCGATGTATGGCATTATCGCGCAAACCCTCGGTATTCCCGCTGTCAGTGTTGCGCGAAAAGAGGATAATTTTGCGATCGATCTAGAAGCAGCAAAAAGAGCGATCCTCTCCGTTGGCGCAGCCCCCGTAGGGGCGGGCTGCGCTAACGACCAAAATCAAAATCCCCCCGTGCGCGTCGTCTTTGTCGTCCATCCCAATTCCCCCACAGCCAATGCTTTAACAACCAATGAAATAGAATGGTTGTCAAGTTTGCCCGAAGATATTTTAGTAGTAATTGACGAAGCTTATTTTGAATTCAGCCAAAATACCTTAGCAGACAGATTGCACCAACACCCGAATTGGATAATTTTGCGAACATTTTCCAAAGCATTTCGACTAGCATCAATGAGAGTCGGATATGCGATCGCCCATCCCGAATTCGTAGCCGCCTTAGAAAAAATCCGCCTCCCCTACAACCTGCCCGCGTTTTCTCAAATCGCCGCCGAATTTGCCCTAGCCCAGCGACAATTATTGCTAGCAACAATTCCCCAAACTATATCAGAAAGATCCAAATTAATTGCAGCGCTAACTCAGCATCAAAAATTGCAAATTTGGCCCAGTGCGGCCAACTTTGTTTACCTGCGGGTGAAAGCCGGTGAGGGTAAATCAGCAGAACAGGAACAGCAACAAATCATGCAGCAGCTAAAAGCTAGAGGTACTTTGATTCGGCACACCGGCGGAGGTTTGCGAATTACGGTAGGAAGTCCCGAGGAAAATCAGCGCACAGTCGATCGCATTGGAGAAATTTTTGACAACTCATAATATTCGGTATCCAGTTTTTGCTTAACACAAAAATAACTTTGGAGAAGATATATATGCTTAAAGGAAAGGTTTTACGGGTTGCTCGTCCAACTGATTGCCTCGATCAAGTTGTTCATTTCTACACAGAGGGTTTAGGGCTGCAAATCCTCGATAGTTTTGAAAACCATGAAGGTTTTGACGGAGTAATGGTTGGGATGCCAGGAGAAAGCCACCACCTTGAATTCATCCATCAACGGGGACATATTGTAGGTGGCGCTCCAACTCAAGACAATATTATCGTCTTTTACCTTCCTAACCAACAAGAATGGCAGCAGGCTGTTGAGCGAATGAAAGCAATTGGATTTGAGCCTGTAAACTCATACAATCCCTACTGGGACAAAAATGGAGTGACTTTTGAAGACCCAGATGGCTATCGAGTCGTTTTGCAGAATGCCGAGTGGAGCTTGTAGCAGCGCGATCGCCCGCCACATAAAATATCTATAGCGGTTCTCAAGCGTGGTGAGGATAGCCCATAGCCCATAGCCCATAGCCCATAGCCCATAGCCCATAGCCGTTCGCGTACTTAATATGAGATATCGAAAGGCTATAAGCTGTTAGTCATTTAAATTTCTTGCCTGAACCCCTTACAGTATGGGGTATAGACCACAAATAATGCAGTTTAAATGTGGAACAGCTTACACCAATTTATAACTAATCATTTTCTTGTCGGGCCGCGCGAATAGTTTTGGGAAATACGCCTACTAAAAGTGCCAAAGGTTCATCGGGAATTTGTGCCACTGTTTCCCCATCAAAATATTGTTCAAACTGAGTTAAAATCATTTGTGCCCGTTCCAAAGCTACAGGCTTTGCCGTTAACTGTTCCGTTAAACGCACCCAATGCCGCCGAATTTCAAAAGCTTTCTGTTTTTCTTCGGGAGATTGAGGACAAACCAAACAAAAATCCCCCACCGGAATCGCCCGCACAGAGTCAACATCAAAAGCACCGCCAACCGCAGCCCCCGGCCCGGCAAACTCTGCGTGAAAGCGTTTAATCAAAATTAGACCGTTCCGGCGACGGCTATCTACCATCAACAGCTTGCCGCTGTTGATTTCTGCGAGAATGTCAGAGGGGTTGGTGTACTCAGTCAAATCTGTGCCAAGGTTTCAATGTCGCAAATCCGGGTCTGCACAAAGGCAGATGCGGACAATAGCGTTAGAGTTAAAATCAGAGCTGGATGAAATCTCAAATCTGCGATCGTCCAGCGATCGAGATTATTCATTTAAACTTATAAATCAATACTGTCACAAGGTGGTAGCTTGAGCGCGATCGAATATCAAATGCAGGTAAAACAAGTAGTAGACACCCTGAAAGCGGATCTCCCGACGCTGTTTGAGAAAGACATCTCCTACGACATATACACAAAAGCCATCTATTTTCAAGATCCCGTCAACAAATTTAAAGGAAAAATCAACTACCGCATTATCTTTTGGACTTTGCGATTTCACGGGCAGCTATTTTTTAACGAGATTTACTTCGACCTCCACGACGTAAGTCAGACAGCCCCTGATACTATTGTGGCAAATTGGACTGTGCGCGGGACGCTGCGCGTACCCTGGAAAGCTCAAATTTTCTTTAACGGCTACTCTACCTACAAAATGGATGAGGACAGCTTGATTTACCAACATATCGACACTTGGGACAGAAAACCCGGAGAAATTTTAAAGCAGTTTTTGGGCAAGGGAACAGTTTTACTCAAATAGTAGCAGGGGACTGCACGTAAACCGTAGGATTTTCCATCGTAAACACAATACCGTGGACTGCAAGAGATTTAGCAATTTGAACGCTTGCTAACTCTAGTAGGCGTTTACGCACCTCAACCGCATTATCCTGAGAACCTAAAATTGCCAAACTTACCCTCAATCTTTTTCCCGATCCATTTGCGAGAGCAATATTTGTGCTGTTAGCATCAATTCCTGATAGGAAAGCAGTTTTTTCCATTATAGCTTGCTGCACTAGGGCGTATTCTCGTTCTCCTAAAACACTCGCAAAGTCCATATACAGTAACACCATAATTTTTTTGGCAAGAGTAACGTTTTCAATTTCTACGCTGACTAAGATAGAATTTGGCATCACAATAATTGTACCCGTGCCAAGGGAACGAATTTTTGTCGATCGCAAGCCAATACTTTCTACTTTCCCCAACTCTCCAGCGGGTAGACGGATATAGTCACCAGTAACAAAAGGACGATCTAAATACAATACTAAAGTAGCAATGAGTTGTTCGAGAATTTTTTGGGCAGCAAAAGCGACGGCCAAACCAACTAACCCCAAACTAGCAACCAAGCCAATCAAGTCAAAGTTGACGCTGCGGGCAAATGTCACCAGTGCTACAATAAAGATAAAGATATTCAACACGGTCTCAAATACCAGAATTGCATCATCGCTACTGGGATTAAATTTACCCCCAAACTTGAATCCATAGGTACGCAGGTAGCGGCTAGTAAGTTTTGTAGATAACCAATACAAACAGCCAACTACAAATAGATTAGCAATTGGTTTTAGCAGGCCGTAAACAACTGGTACTAATGTTTCGAGTAAGTTCAGAGACCAACTTATAGAAATACAGAGGACTGAAAATTGCACGAGGCGATCGCTGGGTTGAATAATTGCCAGATAAATATTTTCTGCTGATTGGATATCTAACTTTTTGATGGCAAATCTCAATAAGGCTGGAGCGTAATGGCTAAATACAAAAGAGCCTCCTAATGCTCCCAAAAATATTAGCCACTGGGGCTGAGAAAATGGGGAAACAATCTGATAACGAATACTGCGTAATACCGGAAACCATTCCGAACTCACTAGGGTGATCGCTATCCAGGCAGAACCAAAAATAATATTGGTAAAAATTCCCGTTTCCCACTTAGCTATTTTGGCTACAATTGCCACTAAAAACCGCAACAGGATAATAATTCCTATGCCAATTAAAATCCACAGAGCTCTCTGCAAAACGTATTTTGAAGTTCGTTCTTTTTTAGCTTTAGCTACCGCTTTTTCTAAAACATTTTGCCATTGTTTAGCTTGTTGAGATAAAGAAAAATTTGGTAGAACATCGTTGGCTGTAACTGTCAACAGGTAATTGTTGTTCAAAGAAATTGAGGTAGCACTTGTATTGGAGTCATTACGCACATCAAAAGTTATGACTTTCTGGTTAGAGATTGCCTCAGCCAGTAAATCGTTGGCAAATTGGGTACGTTCCAATGCTGTAAACCGATCGACAGGTTGCAAATAAAACAGCGGAATTCCATCAACTACTACGGGAGAACGAGGGCCACCAACACTTTGAGCAAAACTCATCGGAGTGGCGAACAGCAACCAGCAGATCGTACCTAAAAATATCAGTTTAATTTGCCGCTTAAATAGCGATTGGAGCATCCACATAAATCGTTGGTTGGTTAATGGTAAAAGAAATATCATGCTTTTGCAGTTGTTTAGTAATTTGTTGGGTAGCCAAATCGAGCAATTGCCGCCTCAGTTCCATAGATAATTCATTAGCACCCAGAATAAAAAAAGAAATTTGGGCGCGATCGTCACTGAAGGAAACTTCTGTGCTGCGCCAGTCTAAACCAAAAATGTCCACCGTGCTGTCCATCACGGTTTGGCGGATTAGTGCTTGTTTGTCCGCAGGTACCTGTTCGGGAAACTCTAGCATCATGACAGACATAACTTTCTTTGCGCCGGTAAAGTTCTCGATGGTAGCTTGAGTCAAGGAATTATTAGGAATAACTGTGAGAGTGCCTTTACCGGAGATGCGAATTCTGGTCGATCTTAAGCCAATACTTTCTACTCTGCCAAAAGTACCTTGTTTGCCTTGCTGCCCATCTCCTAAACCAATATAGTCGCCAACTGTAAAAGGGCGATCGAGAGTTAAAACAATCCCTCCCAAAAGTTGTTCTAGAGTCTTTTGAGCGGCAAAGGCAAAAGCAATACCGCCAATCCCCAAGCTAGTAAGTATCCCGGCAACGTTGATGTTGTGGCTAATACAAAAAACTAAAATTAACGTGATAGCGATCACAAATTCTCCGAGATAGCGAATCAAAAAAATAGACTCGCCTCTTACTTTAGGATTGGACTCAAAAGTAACGCCTATAATTGTGGTATTAAAAAAGTCTCGAAATAGACTCCACAGCAACCAACCGCAAAAAAAAGTGATGCCCGCACTCAGGCAAAATTCCATAAATTTCAGCCATTCAGTGCGAGGGAGCAGAAGCAACATCACTTCCATCGCCGACAGAGTGAATAACGTTAAAATTATGTTTTTAGAGGCAAGGAATACACGAATATAAGCCTGTGTCAATAAATTGGGAGCAAACCCATTTAAGGCTACACTCAAGGCAGGAACCGCCACCATTCCTGCTAATCCGCCAATCCCTCCTGCTATCAAAATTAGAGTAATTTGCAGGAAGCGATCGCCATTATCTAAAGGCAGTTGTGCGAGCATAAATAGCGCATCGATTGTTTTTATCATGGCAAAGTTAAGTGCTAGATTTGAAATCAAAGATTGTATTAGTTATAGCGTTGTTGTTCTGCATAGCCGAGATTATTTCTGGATGGTTGAGTTATTTTCCGACTTGAGTAAAGTGTTGCGTAAGGTTGCCTCTAGTTCCGGTGATAAAGCCAAAGGAATGCTCCCAGAACGCACGTGCAAATCTCGTTGAGGAAACGGAATTTCGATTTCATGCTCTCGAAACAGTTCTTCAATACGGAAAAATAAATCACTCTTGACGCGATACTGTGCGATGGGTTCAACAATCCAAACCCGCAGCTCAAAATCCAAGGAACTATCACCAAAACCCAAGAAAAAAACAATCGGTTCTGGAGTCTTCAAGACATCAGAATGTCCCCTACCAGCTTTTAGCAGTGCCTCCTTAACTTGATTGATATCACAGCCGTAGGCAACACCAACTGGAATTCTGATTCGCGACACAGAATTCTCATAATTCCAGTTAGTTACATCATCCTCTAAGAAACGAGAATTGGGCAAAATAATCGAAACTTGATCTAGGTTGCGAAGCACTGTACTGCGAGCGCCAATACGGATCACAGTGCCTTCAATTTTACCGACATTCACAAAGTCGCCTACCCGAATCGGACGTTCAAAGAGCAAAATCAGACCGCTACCAAAGTTTTTAGCGATATCCTGAAATCCAAAACCGATACCAACTCCTAATGCACTAAAGATAATTGTTAGAGAACTCAGGTCAATTCCCCATATTTGCATCAGAACGATGGTTCCTATAACAACCAGCAAATATTTGGCAATCACGGCAACGGCTTCTTGACTGCCTCGACTGATGCGGGTGACTTCCAAAATTCGCAGTTTAAATATTTTAGAAATAACGCCGCTAAGGACAACCCATCCCAGGATTAGAGCAGCTAGAATTAGCAGATCGGTGACTGAGTAATTGTTGCGTCCTACAGACAGGGCTTTAGATGTGAAAGTGCTGACTAAACTGCTGGTTAGAGTGTAACTCCAAATCCGAGTTACCGGAAACAGATTGGTAATGTAAAGGGCAGTGACAATCCAAAGCGCAACCCTTGCGAAAAACAGAGTTAAGTTAAATAATAAGTTCAGAGCTTTGGGCGAATCATTAACCCCAACTTCTTCGTTTGATGGTTCGACAAATCGCTGGATTGCAGCTTGTCTGGCCGATCGCCACAGCCATCCCAATGCTTTGTTGAGGGCGATCGCCAGCCCGACAGTCGCCGCTGCCAGCATCAACATATTTTTCATGAATCCGGCGCTTTTTTCATTTTGAGCTTGCTGCAAAGCTTGACGGAGTTGTTCTGCCCAAAGATTAGCTTGTTCGGCGGGCGTGCGATTTTCTTGCACATCGGATTGAGTGACTGTCAGCAAGTATTTGCCATTAACCAGAATGGTGGGGTACCGATCGCGAAATTCAGTTGTAACTTGAATGGTTTCTTGAGATTGCTCAATTTGTTTTAGTCGCAAATTGAGCAAATCGGCTCGTTCGGCGCCCGTCAATGAGTCAGCATCGCTCACGCTAAAAATTGGACGACCATCTACCACAACAGATGTCGCCGTCCTCGCTGCTTGAACGGGTACAGCCTGTAAAACTAAGCTCAGCGCTAAGGCTGTGATGATTCCCAGTATTTGGTAACGAACAAATGAAGATTTCCGGCGATTTAACATATTTTACCAATTTCAATGCACTCCTCATATTCCGCGATCGCTATGCCTCTAATAGACCTCCACCGCAAAGCAAGTTTTTGAACAAGCAGGATGCCCGTTCTACAAGAATCGTTAGAGAGGTCTCAGGGAATTGCAAACTGGATATTGATGACAAAGCCCAATAAGTGCAACCATCAGAAGGATTAACGGTGCGGCAGTGCTTGAGGAATACTTTGCCAGCGCACTTTGGTACTTGATACTCAGATTACTTTTGCATTATAACGGCTTAAACTGATTGAGTTACCCGTTCAGTTCCCTTAACACTGTTAGACAATGCTCGAAAGGACTGAAGTCCGAACGATCGAACTTGATGGAAAGGATTGAAGTCCGAACGATCGCACTTGATGGAAAGGATTGAAGTCCGAACGATCGAACTTGCTCGAAATGTTTAAGTATTAGTTTGAATCTATTCTGCGGCGGCATTTTGGAAGTCTCCAAGATATAGAAAAAACCGTCGCACTCTATAATTACTCCCCTATATTCTCAACTCCCAAAAACAGAGACAGTTCTTGATTTAAGCGACCCGATCGCACAAACTCAGCATAGGTGTCAGCTTCGATCGCCAGCAACTCCGCTCGAATTTGCTCAGCAATAAACGTGCTGAGATCGGGATATTCATCTTGAAGCCGATCGACCTCCGCCTCAATCCTCATTAACTCCCCCTTAACCAGCGATTCTTGATACTCATAAAACTCCCGATCGACCCCCGGCTGATCCTCCATCTCAGCCAACCGTTGCAACACCCTACCCAAAGCCGCCCGACGGGCGATCGCCTCCAAATACTCCCCGCGCATCGGCCCATCCCCCAGCAGATCCAGTTTTTTCAGAACAGGCTGAATAGTCAGTCCCTGCACCAATAAAGTAAACAACACCGTCCCAAAAACCGTCGCAATCACCACCTCCCGGCCCGGTAAACCTTCAGGTACGCTCAAAGCCAAAGCCACCGACACCGCACCCCGCAGCCCTCCCCACCACAGCACCGTTTGCTCCTGCAGCGGAATGGCGGATGCGGCAAAACGGTTGCTGAGACTTCCCAGTCCGTAAATGGCGATCGCCCGCGTTACAATCACCGCCACAATCGTCACCGCGATCGCATCCAAATTTTCGCCCAAACTCCCAAACCGAATCTGATCGCCAATCAGTAAAAACACAATCGAATTTACAAAAAAAGCTAAAAATTCCCAAAACTCACTCACAATAATCCGAGTGCGAGGATTCATCCCGATGCGAGAACCAAAATTGCCCAAAATTAGCCCAGTCGTGACCACCCCAATCACCCCCGAACCCCCCAAATCCTCCGCAATCAAATAAGTACCGTAGGCCGAAACCAACGTCAGAGACTGCTCCACCAGAGGCAAATCGAACCGCTGCGTCAGATAAGAAATCGCAAACCCGATCAGCCCGCCAACCCCCAGCCCAATCCCCACCACCGTTATCAACTCCAGCACAATCGGCCCCGGCGATAACTTAGCAGTTCCCTGAGCAAAAGCAGCCAGAAATCCAAACGCCACAACTGCCATTCCGTCATTAAACAAACTTTCGCCTTCCATCAAAGTGCTGAGACGCTTCTCAACCCCCAACTCCCGAAACAAAGCCGTCACCGAAACCGGATCGGTAGCTGAAAGGGTAGCCCCAATCATCAGCGCAGTTCCCAAAGAAAGACCGGCAAATTGATTCAAACCAATTGCCACACCCGCAATAGAAATCAGCACACCGAAAACAGCATAAAGACAAATAGGAATTAAATCCTGTTTTAAACTCGACCACTTCAAATTCCAAGCAGCTTCAAACAGCAGCGGCGGCAGAAAAATCAACAGAATCAATTCAGGCGAAAGATTCACCAACCGCACATCGACCAAAGCCAGTCCTGCTCCCACAATTACTAGCAGCAGCGTATAGGGAATTCGGCGCAACCAACTAACAATTTGTGGCAGAGTTGCCACACTCAAAGAAACTGAAAGAACCAGTAAAAATTGCTTCAGATTGTCTTCAATCGCCACTTCTTGTAGACTCGTTTCTATCATTTTAAAATTTTCCTATTTGTAATTATCGGATTGCACAGACAGATTGGTTCGTAGTGCGGAATGCGAGTCTGCACTACGAACCGTCTTTTTGACACCAGTGTTAAAAACAGTCAGCGTGTCACTCCTCCTTCAACTGCATCCTGCTGAACAGAAGGTGAGGAATTTTGGGGCGGTTTTTTCAGAACTGTTTTTAACTGGACAATTGGTTGAGTTGCAGCTGCAGTTTTAGTAATATAGCGATCGGGCTTAATTTGCCATTTTGTTTGCAAATAATTGCGAACCGCCACCGATCGCCCGATCGCCGGCGCCCCAGCTTCCGAGGGCGCTTGACCGGAACTCATTTCAATCTGCAATTTAGGATTTTGCTGTACCGTCTTACCCAGTCGATCGAGCAATTGAACTTGATTTGCCGCAATTTGAGCTTGATTTAACGCAAAAGTAACCGTTCCAGCAACCGGCGCAATCCGATTGAAATTGACCTGGGCTGTAGGGTAATTTAATTGACTGCGGATATCATCCACCAGCAGCGCTTGTCCGTCGCGATCGAGATCCCGCGCACTAAAGTAAGCAATCTGAATCCTTAACGGCGTCAGCGGGCTAGTAATCGCCTGATAACTCATCAATTGAGCCGGTAGGGGCAAAATCAGGGAGTCGAGGGCAGACTCCACAGCCGTCAAAAAACTCGATTGCAATTCCGCAACCGTGGGGGGAGGCTCCGGCTTGATTGTTGTTTCAGAAACCTTTGTTGGTAACAGCTCGTTAGAAGCTATGGGAATTTGAATCAAATTCAGAGCAATTGACTCCAACGGCCTCCCAAGTTTCGCTGACAGCAATTGCTTGTATTGCTCTCGTTCCGCTTCTGTGTAAACCTTGCTAGTAACTACCTGAAGTTGAGCGACTAATTTACGCTTTTGTTGTCGAAACGAAAGTTGACTGATGTACGATCGCACCTTACCATCAGGAAAGTTACCAAAGTTTTTTTGCCAGATTTCTGTAGTGCTATTACGCAGTTGATTTTCTTGCTGCTTGCGAGAAATTTCTTCGCTAAGTTGATTGTAAGATTGATACAGAGGAATCGAAGTCAATGAAATAGTCATCAAAATCAGCAGCAGGCGACTTGGCAAACTACCGATGCGCTTCAATCGTTCCGACGCCGGAATTCGAGCGACCAACGACTGCATCCAAATGCTTTCTCCATTGCTTTCCCGCCACAAACGCACCCGCTCGCGCACGGGAAAGCTATCAATGTGCAGAACCAAAAACACCAGCATCGCCATAAACGTAATAGCGACTAAGTTGGTAAAAAACAGCAGCCCTCCCCCCCGCGCCACCGCCAACCCGCTTCCAGGACTCACACTCACCGCCGTTGCAATACCATAACCCACAACACAAAGCGGCGGCATCAGCGCCACTGCGATCGAAACCCCCGGAATAGACGTAACAACCCCCTTAGCCTCCTTGCAAATAGCCACCGCCCCCACAGCCCCAGAAAACAGCGCAATCACTAAATCCAGCAAATTTGGCTGAGTTCTCGCCAGAATTTCGTCGGTCATTTCCTGAAATGGCAAAATCAATACCAACACCACCGCAAAGGAAATAGCCAGCGTGCAGCTCAAAATTAAATTAACGAGGGCCCGCAGCGCCAAAATCGCATCCCCAGCAGCCAAAGCCAGCCCGTTTGCCAAAATACTCCCCATTAAAGGTGAAATCAGCATCGCGCCAATGATGACGGCCGGACTATTCAACACCAATCCCAGGGTAGCTATCCCAGCAGAAAATAAAACTTGAATCCAATAACTGGCATCTGTCAGAGTCACCGACTGAGCAAGGTCCAAATAGACTTGTTCTTTGCGAAGGGTGCTCACCCCTAAATTCTGAGCAAACCAGCGTCTCAACCGAAGGAACTGCGCTAATATCTTTAGGCGCTGCATTACATATCCTGAGAAACAATAAATATTTTTTACCAACCTAGTGTAGTGCATTGATGCCTATCTTTGTGGTGGCAGCATCAATAAGAGGCAGTTTGTGTAGGTTGGGTTGAGAGGAACTGAGATATTGCACCATTGTCAATAAACTTATAAAAACCGCGAATAAAACCAAAAATCTAAGTTTTTATCCTAGATTTTTAATCCTATTCCCAGTTTTTGTTTGTTGTGCAAGATGTCAGGAGGAACGAACCCTACGTTTCACTTTGCCCAACAATCTCATCAATCAGAAATCTTGCACCAATGTCAGAAACCGGGTTTTTTACTTCAATATTTCGTTTTCACTCACAGATTAGGTCAAAAACCCGGTTTCTTTGGTCTCAAATGTGTAAAGCACTAATTAGCTGAACCGATAATTAAACCCGATCGCGCCGGCAGACTCAATTCTAACTGCCGAGTTTCCCCTTCACCTTTCCAAACAAATTCGCCTTTACCGAACAGCAATTTCTCGTGAGGAGATTTCAAACTGGGAGTCTCAAAACTTACCTTTACCTCTTGAGTTGCCACATTCACAGCCACAATTATTTCCTCATCCTCCAAAATTCGAGCAAAAACGTAAACCGTGCCTTCAGCAAACAGAATTTGGTAAGTCCCAGTGCGGAGGGCGGCGTATTTGTGGCGCAAAGCTATCAACTGCTTGTGATAGTCTAAAACATCAAGTTCCCAGTGAGCATTTAAGGGAAAACTGCGGCGAGAATCAGGATCTAGAGCACCGGGTAAACCAACTTCATCACCGTAATAAATGCTGGGAGCTCCGGGATAAGTTAACAGCAGCAAAGTCGCAATTTCTACACTAGCTCGATCGTCTCCAGAAATTGACAGCAACCTCGCAGTATCGTGACTGGCCAACAAATTTAGTTGAGTTAGCTGTATTTCCCAGGGATATAATTCCAAAACTTCCTGAATCTTCTCCCCGTACTGCTTGGCAAACAGCGCCGGATAGGGGTAATAAGAGCGACCTTCTAATTGGTTCATATCTACCCGATCGCCCGCGGCAAAAGCAATAGTCGGGGCCGCAAACAGATAATTCATCACTCCGTCAAATTGACTGCCGTCGAGCCATTCTCTGGCATCTTCCCAAACTTCGCCGACAATGTAAGCTTCAGGATTAACCGCTTTCACTCTGTCTCGAAATTCCTGCCAAAATCCCTCTGTTTTAATTTCAAAAGGAACGTCCAGCCGCCAGCCGTCAACGCCGAATTTAATCCAATATTCGGCGATTTCCATAATGTACTCTCGCACTTCTGGATTGTTGTGATTGAATACAGGCAGCGCTCGATTGCCGTCCCAACCGAGATAATTAGCTGGAAAATTGCCGTCGTAGGCGGATAGCGGCCAGCCTTCAATTTGAAACCAATCGAGCCAAGGAGAATGGGGGCCGTTTTCCAGAATGTCGTGAAAGAAGAAAAAGCCGCGGCTGGCGTGGTTGAATACGCCGTCGAGGACGATTTTGATGTTGCGATCGTGAGCTGCGTCTAGAAGCTCTTTAAAAGCCGGATTGCCACCCAACATTGGATCGACTTGATAGTAGTCGTGGGTGTGGTAGCGGTGATTGCTGGCCGACTGAAATATGGGGGTGAAGTAAATTGCGTTAATGCCTAAGTCTTGCAAGTAGTCTAGCTGTTCCATCACGCCCCACAAGTCGCCGCCTTTGTAGCCTTGCAGGGTGGGAATTTCGTGCCATTCTTCCCACATGAAGTTTTGCAGCAGGCGTTTGCGAGGCTGTTTGCTTTTGGCGAAGCGATCGGGGAATATTTGGTAGAATACCGCGTGTTTAACCCAGTCCGGCGTTTGAATTTGCATACACTTTTTCTAGCTTTTACGGCTTACGCTACAGTAGCAGAGGTTTCTAGGGGATCTAACTTTTGGTAGAGAATAGACATTTTATCCCATTTTATCGCTCGACAAATTGTAAAATTTTACACAAATTGGCAGTCAATCTAAGATTGAAAACTGACTCTACCTCGAAATTTATCGTCCCGACGAGTGGCGCTTCCTGAGTGCTGTGGAGTCGAACAAACTCAGATAACAGCAACGCCCGAAAAAAGAACCGGCTTAAATTCAAGCATAACCAGAGCGCACCTTGGCCCCATACAGAGGGTCAGCGGGCGTGGCGGTGCATCGCGACCTGCCTTGAAAAAGAACAACAGCGCCATGAACCTCGATCGAGAAATTGTGAAAACGGGGAATTTAGCCAAAAAACTTGTTATTAACAGCCAAAACCCCGAACCTTATTCTTTCCTTAAACTGCCTTTATTTATTGAAGGGTATTTTAACTCACAACTCAAAACTTTTTAAAATATCCATTATGGATGGATGGGTATTTTAACTCACAACTCAAAACTCCTAACTCCAGCCCCGGAAACAGTCCAACTCCCCTAAACCGGATTTTTTAACTCTTATTGAGGGTTTGAAGAAGTATTTGGATTAAACAACCCGGTTTCTGTGTAAGCGACTCAACTCATAACTCAAAACTCAAAACTTTCTTGCTCCCCCCCTTGTCAAGAAGCCCTCACCATCGGACACTGTACTTGGAGAGTTAATCGACCCTAGGGAGAAAGTTCCTTGAAAAAAGTCTTAGCCATCATCCTCGGTGGCGGTGTAGGCACCCGCCTTTACCCCCTAACCAAACTGCGAGCCAAACCCGCAGTTCCCCTCGCAGGCAAATATCGCCTCATCGATATTCCTGTCAGCAACTGCATCAACTCGGAAATAGTCAAAATTTACGTCCTCACGCAATTCAACTCGGCATCCCTCAACCGTCACATCTCTCGGACATACCAGTTTTCCGGCTTCACCGAGGGATTTGTCGAGGTGCTCGCCGCCCAGCAAACTCAGGAAAACCCCAACTGGTTTCAAGGGACAGCCGACGCAGTTCGCCAATATCTCTCGCTGCTAGAACAGTGGGACGTTGACGAATACTTGATTCTTTCGGGCGACCACCTGTACCGCATGGACTACCAGAAGTTTGTGCACAGACACCGCGAAACCAACGCCGATATCACCCTCTCGGTTTTGCCAATGGACGAGAAGCGGGCCTCGGATTTTGGTTTGATGAAAATCGACGACACCGGCCGCATTGTTTCTTTCAGCGAAAAGCCAAAAGGCGATGCGCTCAAACAAATGCAGGTGGATACTACTAAACTGGGACTGACAGCGCAGCAGGCTCAGGAAAGTCCTTACATTGCTTCGATGGGGATTTACGTCTTCAAAAGAGAAGTTCTGATTAAACTCCTGAAAGAATCTCCAAACCAAACTGATTTTGGTAAAGAGATAATTCCCAATTCTTCAAAAGAACACAACGTTCAAGCTTATTTGTTTGACGATTACTGGGAAGATATCGGAACCATTGAGGCTTTTTACGACGCTAACATGGCTCTGACAAAACAGCCTCAGCCGCCTTTCAGTTTCTACGATGAAAATGCGCCGATTTACACTCGCCCGCGTTTCTTGCCGCCGACTAAGCTTTTAGATACTCACGTGACTGAATCGATTATTGCTGAAGGCTGCATTCTCAAACAGTGCCGGATCGACCATTCTGTGCTGGGAGTTCGATCGCGCATTGAAGCTGGATGTACGATTCAAGACACTCTGGTCATGGGTGCTGACTTCTACGAACCCGACGCCGAACGGCATTCGAGTTTGGACAGCGGTGGCGTCGCCCTCGGTATCGGTGCAGATACTACAATTCGCCGCGCAATTGTGGATAAAAATGCCCGCATCGGCCGCAATGTTCAAATAATTAATAAAGACCGAGTGGAAGAAGCCAACCGCGAAAACCAAGGTTTTTACATCCGCAGCGGCATTATCGTAGTTCTGAAAAATGCCACGATTCCTGATGGAACTATCATTTAGTTATTAGTCATTAGTCATTAGTCGTCAGTCATTAGTTTTTTAAGTTAAAATCTGTTACCTCTCAGCAAGTGACTGATGATAAATAAATAAATTAGTGACAGATAACCAATGGCCGATGACTGATGACTGATGACTGATGACGAAATTCATTCTTTTTTTGTTGATTATTAATTCCCACCGCTGATGCGAGGTTGTCGAAATACTTGGCTTTATTAAAAGGCTCGCGCATTATTAATAAGCGACAGTCTCTGTTACTGTCTGCCGTGATACAGATATGTCCGATCGCCTGCGTCTGGCGAATAGCTTCTGATTCTTGTATTTGCGCTGGTAGCACGACTGACAAATGCGCTGCCCGTTTCTGAGTACAACAGAACTCTCGGAACTATCTTTCCAATCGTCGCAGCAGCCGCAAGGCCAACTTAGCAAATAATTCATAATGTTAGCACCCTCGTAGCGTTAAAATCTTATCGCTCTACTATCCTATCTTAATGTTTTATAAAAGTGTGTGATGTAGCTAACAGACAGGGGAGAAATTATGTTATATTACTTGGATTTAAATCTATTCAGAGGTAGTAAAAATAAAATTTTATAGCTCGGGTGTGGGGTCAATAAAAAATATCTAGAAATTTTGTGGAAGAACGGCGCAATTTAGGGTATTATATAGTCACAATTTAGACACCAGATTGGATCTAACTTGCTGATGAAAACCTGCTAAGATTTCGATTGGGTGATAAATCTCATATCGAGAAGTTCGTAGGCGTAAGCCGGGGCGTAGCCATCGCACCGCGCCCCGGAAAAAAAGACCAAAAAAAGATCGATCGTCCGCGCCAGCCAACCCTCCTAGCCTCGCGCCCGCAACAGCAGCAGCTTTCCCCGCCTCACCTCAATCGGGCTGCGACCTCCCGAAAGCCCTTTGCCTCATAACTCCCCAAAAGTTTTCGCCGCAGGAGTTTCACCGTCTCAAAGCTCACTATAGCAACGGCCTATAGGGTAAGGACGTTCCTTAATTGATGAAAGCATTGTTTTTGCTGTCGAATGCCAAAAGCATTTCTAGAGGCGGCTGCTCCAGCTCCCTTCAGCACGAGAGAGCCGAATGCTATAAAATCTTAAACAGCAGCGGAGTGCGGAAATTGCGATCGAACGCCAAGCAACAACCGAACTCGATCGAGTCCAAACCTTTGATAACCTATAATTTGAATGAGATGCCGCAGGCACTTCGGCTCCTGGCATTGTACTAATGCGCCATCCTGCGGCTAATTTGGGATTTATTCTTTCTAACAACTAACAACTAACAAATAACAACTAATAAAGAGGGGATTGCTTAATGGCTGCAACAGATTTTAAAGACTATTACGCTATTTTGGGACTCAACAAAACTGCCAGTTCTGACGAAATTAAAAAAACTTTCCGCAAACTAGCCCGCAAATATCACCCGGACATGAACCCCGGCAACAAAGAAGCCGAAGCTCGTTTTAAAGAAGTCAACGAAGCTTACGAAGTGCTCTCAGACCCTGAAAAACGCAAAAAATACGACCAATACGGTCAATACTGGAAGCAAGCTGCCACAACTCCAGGCGGATGGCCAGGCGGGGGCAGTACGAATGTAGACTTTGGCGGGGTTGACTTCAGCGAGTACGGCAGTTTTGACGAATTTATCAATGCCTTGCTAGGCCGCGCAGGTAGTAGTCCGGGTAATGCCCGTAACGCCAAGTGGAATTACAGCAACTACCGCACCAGCGGCGGGCCCACAGGTTTTGGCGGATTTGAAGATTTCGCGGGGTACGAAAACCGCACCGCAGGAAGCTCTCTCGACACCGAGGTCGCCATTTCCCTGACTCTGGGGGAAGCATTTCGGGGAACTTCTAAGCGAGTCGCCACGGGCGAAGTTTCGATTCCAGCAGGAGTAAAAACCGGCAGTAAAATTCGGGTAAAAGGCAAAGGTCAAGTTGACCCGTACACCAAGCAGCAGGGAGATTTGTACTTAAAGTTAGAAGTTTTACCCCACGCTTTTTTCCAGTTTGAGGGAGAGAATTTGGTCTGCGAAGTGCCGATAACTCCCGACGAAGCGGTGTTGGGAGCTTCAATTGAACTGCCGGCGCCTGAAGGTATGATCACTGTGAAATTTCCAGCCGGGATTCGTTCGGGTCAGTCTTTGCGGTTGCGGGGCAAAGGATGGCCGAAACCCAAGAAAAACGAGCGGACTGATTTGTTGGTAAAAATTGCGATTGTCCCGCCGAAAGAAATTAGCACTGTAGAACGCGAATGCTATGAAAAAATCCAGGCCAGTCGCACTTTTAATCCCCGGAGCAATTTAAACCAAGCGCTACTTTGAAAAAACTTGCATTGCCTGTCTCAAACAAAATTAGGAAGAGGAGCGAATCATCCCTTGGGTTTAGGCGGGTTTACAAATATCCTGGCTCTGAACTCATCGATATTGGTGAACCCGCGCCCGAGCAGATTTAGGTTGATCAACCTATTCATAGTTGAGCATTCCACTTTCTCAAGACTCTTCGCTAGTTTTTAGCTGACTGGGTTGGCGACCTTGCTTGATGTTGATGCTAATGTTTTTAGCTCCTTTCTTTTCCAAGTCTGTAATGTAGGCGTTAGTGTTATTAGAAGCTTCATCCTTGCTGTCGTAGGGGCCAAAGTAATAGGTGTGCTTGGGCGAATCTGTGTCAACTTCCACCCACCACTCGCGACCTCTACCGCTGGCCATCGGTGCAGTCAGTATCGAAACCGCCGCCAGGAACATACCGAACATATAAACTTCAAACATAATTCACCTCTGCAACAAGTTAAGTAGTGTTTACTGTTCTCAACTTATCCGGGCAAATAACTCGATCGGCTCATCCTCAGTGCTGATTTGACGCAGGTAATTTTTGAGAGTTTGTGCTGTCTAAAATCAGCATTTCGGTGGAGAAGAGTTTTAGGCTGGGTGGCTGTAAGTCACTGCTAGACATACAAAGTCCGCAAGGCAACGACTAGAAAAAGAGCCTTTTTATCTTATTGTTGAGATTTGAGTTAACTCAAAATCATTACGTCGCTACACTTTCTGAGACTTCCTCTTCGCAAATGGTCAGATGCGAAGGCTGACACCGTTTAATGCGGATGCTAAGCCTTTTGGCTCCCTCGCTTTCCAAGTCTTCTATGTAGCCTGGAGTATTGCTGGAAGCTTCTTTGTCGGTGTCAAAGGGGCCAAAATAGTAGGTACAGTGGGGCAAATCGGTGACAATTTCTACCCACCATTTCTCAGCTCGGCGGTGGCTGGGCCCCGCAAGCACGGACAAGACTGCGACGTAGATACAAAATAAATAAAATCCGAGCATCTTGATTCTTGAGGGGTGATTTAATTTATTATTTAAATCTATCAAAATAATTTGCCAGCCCGAATCAACCTCAGTGCTGATTTTGGGTCGATCGACTTTAGATGCGAGATTTTAGATCTTAGATTTTTTCTCCCATCTAAAATCTAAAGCAAAACCCGCCGGTGCGGGTTGTTTGCTAACTGAAAAATGCTCTTTTTCTAAACTAGATGGCTGGGCAAACCTCAGCAGGCTGAGGCTTAACGCTTGCCTTTGGGGAACTGTTCTATGCCAGCCCAACCGTAAAACACTAGCTCGTCGTTTTGAACTCGGCAGCGGTCTACTCGCAGTTGAGTGCCTTCTAAGGCAAATTTGTCTAAGTCTAACAAGTTATTTACGTGGGCAATTATAGCTTGACCCAAGTCTACTGCTTGCTGGTCGCCTCCGTATGTAACGCTGACAAATTGGATTTTGCGTCGGTCTTCTACTTGCAATTGAGCTGTAATATCTATGTTGACTGGTTCGCTGGCATCGCCTACGGCAATTTCGGACTGAAGCCGAATTGATTTGTCTGTTCCGAAGCTGACTTCTGTGTTTTGAAAGTGCAGAGATTGCTCTTGATATTTCAGCTTCTGGAGTTTTTCAACTACAAAAGGTGTGTTGAATGAGGTGGTTAAATCCGATCGACTTAAGACTACTCGCATATTTGCCTGGGTAGGCTGCCGCAATTTCACGCTTCCTGCAAAAATCGCCCCAAAATCAATGGAGAGTGCTTGCAGGTAGAGTTCCATCACTTCTATGCGAAGGCCGTTGTACATCAACATACCTTTGCCAATGAAGTCGAAACCGTCGATGCTTCCCTGTAATAGTTTGGCTACTGGTTCGACTCGGATGTTGGCTTCGGCCTTTTCCGAACTTTTGAATAAGGCCGCGATCGCAGCTCCTGCTACTTTGCTGACAAGGCGATCGCCACTTTGACCTTGAAAGGATGTACCGCTGAACAAAGCTGCTACCATTTATGCGTTTGCTGATCTACAGTCGCCATTATAACCTCCCATTAAGAAATGTTAAAATAGCTTGTGCTTATTCACTTTATAAGCAGAAGCTATTTTTGGTCTGCCTAGAAAGGAAGATTTTTGAAATTTAAGGACTCAGGGGGGTGCCTTGGAGACAGGCGCGATCGAGCAACGCTCCATCCCAAACGGTTTGTTCGATCGCAGCACAGAGCAAATTAGCCCCCGTCAGGTTAGCGCCGCGCAGTACGGCTCCATTCAAGATGGCTTCTTCCAAGTCAGCGCCGGACAAATCAGCACCGGACAAATTAGCATGGCTCAAATCGGCGGATTGCAAAATTGCCCTAGCCAAAGCTGCGCCCCGCAAATCGGCACCGCGCAAATCGACACCGCTCAAATCCAAATTGCCGATAGAAGCGCCTGTCAAAAAAGCACCCCCAAAACTTGCCTCGCGCACTAAAGCATTAGCAAAGGAAGCTCCGCGCAAATCGGCATTCCGAAAATCTGCGCCCCGCAAATCTGCACCGCTCAAGTCAGCGCCGCGGAGGTTTGCTCGCAGTACCGCCCGCTGCAAGTTAGCGCCGGCGAGATTAGCTCCTGCTAAGTTGGCTTGAGACAAGTCAGCACCGGCGAGTTCGGCTCCCGCTAAGTCTGTGCCGGCTAAATCTCTGCCGGCCAACATGAGAATTTTGCCTTTGCGTATGGCTTCGAGGTCGTTAGTCATTAGTCAGTTGTCAGTTGTGGGTTGTCAGTTGTTGGTTAACAGTCAACAGTCAACAGTCAACAGTCAACAGTCAACAGTCAACAATCCAGTGATTTTATAATGCCGGAGCGGCGGCGGTCGTTCGATCGCCCGATTCTTCCAACCAGACATTCGGCAATTGGCTGGGGCGGCTCGGTAACTCCATCAAACCCATTTCTGCGAGTCTGACGACGTTACTGAGAGTTTCTACCAAAGCCGGATCGAAGCGAGTACCCGACTGTTCGCGGCACTGTTCCAAAGCTGCGCTCAAACTCAAGGCCGGACGATCGCCCCGCGGTTGAGTCAATTCTTGAAAATAAGCGACCAACCCCAAAATCCGCGCAGCAATCGGTATCTCTTCGCCTCGCAAACCCTCTGGTCTGCCGCTGCCGTCCCAATATTCGAGTTTGTGCTTGACAATTTCCGCTACAGGTGCTATTTCCGGCATGGCTTGCAGCAGTTGGGAACCGATGAAACTGCGATCGCGCCAAAATGATAGAGTTGCTTGGTCGAAGGTGTCGGGAGTGCGATCGAATACTTCATTTGGGGCCGAAACCAAGCCGACTCGAAACAGCAATCCGGCCAGCCGCAGCCGGCGCAACTGCAAAGCGGGCAAATCCAGCAGTTGACCTAAAGTTTCTGACAGCGCCGCTACCTGCAAAGAAGCTGCGGGATTTGATAGATCGCGTTCGTCCACGCGCTGGGCCATCCGCAGAAAAGCTTGCAGTTTGTTTGCGTTCAAATTGCGGCTGACGCGCAAAGCTTGACCTTCCAATTCCCACAAATCGCGGGTTTGGCGGTTAATTGCTACCATTTGCTGCTGAGAAGTTTGCAGGTAAGTGACGATCCGCGATACTACGCCGCTAATGTCTGCTAAGGGCGGGCCTTTGGTTGCCAAAATGGAGTGGTAAATTTCCTGCAAACTGTCGGCTAGGGAAGAATTATAATGTCGTGTTTGTTCTATAAAAATTTCTGCCGCAGCCGACACTAAAGACTGGTCAAACGACCACAAACCGTAGAATTTTCGCTCTGTATCAACTTCTGGCTTGCCCTCTGGCAAATATTCTTCGGTGGAAAGTTCGCGACAAAGCACCATTGCTTTATATGTCGGGGCGAGGATGATTAAATTCCATTCTTGGATGATGGGATCGATCTCATCGAGTTCTATTAAAGATACATTTTCTAATTGACCTGTTTTGTGGGTAGCGAAACCGCTATCGGCTACTGCACCGATGACGACGCGCCGCGAGGCATTAGCAATATCCAGGTAGCGATCGGCTTCTTGCAAATACCATTTTCCCTGCTGAAATGTCACCAATACCAGTGGTTTGAGTGCGAGATCGTCCTCCCCCCCGCTGGTTTGCAAGATGTGGTCTTCTAGGGCGTGACACAGGGCTACTAGGGTGTTTTTGAAGTAAACCCCGTAGCTAGAAGGCAGTTTTCCGTCGGGAAGTGTAGCTTGTAGTCTGGCGAGAGTTGATTCTGGATTCATTGCAAAAGGCGGTGCCGGCTCTTATTTATTGTAGCGGGCGATCGAGCTTTTTTGGCATTTTTTCTCGTTTCTAGGCTCTAAGCTGGCGCGCATCTAATTTTAACAATCTTGTTTTTCTAAACTTTTGTGGGTGGGATTTGAGTAGCGCCCGAAAAGTTAAACTTAAACTGGCAACTTCAGAAAACCGGTTTCTTGCGTGATTGTTCGTTACCAAACGCAAAACTCGTAGAAACCGGGTTTCTAGCTACATATCGGTCAGCAATGAAACTGTCGCTACGTATTGTTTAAAAAAACTTTGTTTTACTTACCTTTGGAATCAGAAACATCAGCAATCAAATCGTCTTTGTCAACTTTCGGTACAAAATCAGGCCGTTCTTTGGATTCCCAACCGGGCGGACGCTTGGAGTTGTACCACGCAATGGAGCCGATACTAACCGCAGCTACAAATCCCACACCAAGAACTGAGATGGGAATAATTAGGTTGTGTTCTACCATTATGTTGAAATCCTTATTTACTCTACTTCCATAGTATTTTATGTGCTATTGGCGATCGCGCAATATATCTGAAGGCTGAAAAAGTGAGTGCATTGCAGCCATAATACTTAGATATGGGAATTTGGGGGCTGATTTTATGTCGCTGTTGACAATGGCATTGCTGTTAGCCGCCAGTTTTGCCCTCGGTGCTTTGCCGCTTACTACCTGGGCGGTGCGACTGTTGGGCGGCGGTGATTTGAGGCGGTTGGGTACGGGGAATGTTGGCGTGTCGGCTGCTTTCATTCACGGCGGGAAATTGGCGGGGATTGCTGCGGTGTTGGCGGAAATTGCTAGGGGTATTTTACCGGTTTTGGCGGGCAGATTTTGCTTCCCGGATGCACCGCAAATTGCGATCGCCCTGTTGATTCCTCTAGTCGCGGCCCGGTACGCGATCGCCGGAGGTGGAGGTGTCACTAATGCCGTTTGGGGTCTTTTGGTATTTTCGCCGGCGGTGGCTTTCTCGTCGGGCATTTGGGGGCTGCTGGTGTGGGGTTTGGCACGGCGATGGTGGCAAAAGGGCGATCGGGCGAGACTCTTTGCTTCCCGCTGCGGCTGTCTGTGCACTCCTCTCTGGGTTTGGGTGTGGCGGCAATTAATGCCCGAATTTTTAGCAGCAGCCGGATTGGGAGTTTTATTAGCAGCGATTAATATCCGTCAGGGTGATGATATGGCTTTATCTAAATCGGAACAATTGTTTTCTCTCGATGACTCGTTGGATGCTACAATCTGCGGCGATAAAGCTGCTAAGTTGTCTCAGCTAAAACGCGCTGGTTTTAATGTTCCTTCGGGCTGGATTTTGCCATATTTGAAGGAAGAAGGCAGTTCGGCAGCGGATTTTGTAGCGGATGTAGCGGATGTAAGAAAGAGGGAAGAGGGCAGTTCGGCAGCGGATTTTGTAGCGGATGTAACGGATGTTAAGAATAGGAAAATAGGCCGAGGAAATAATCGGAAGTGCGATCGCCCTTCAATCAGTAATTCTGTCATCCAAAACCTCAAAGCAAAAATCCCCAACCGCATAATTGTGCGCTCTTCTGCTGCGGGAGAAGATGGCGATTTGAGTTCCGCCGCCGGACAATATCAAACCATCGGGCCTGTTTTGACAGAAGCAGAATTGCTCGACGGCATTAATTTCTGCCGCCAGTCTTATTGGACTTCCGAAGCTGTGGCTTACCGCCGCCAGCGACAACTCCCCGATACTCAAATGGCTGTCTTGATTCAGCCTTATATTGAAGGCGAGATTGCCGGAGTTATGTTCAGCCGCAATCCTTTAGATGGCGGTTCCCAAATCATTATTGAAGCTTTGCCAGTAGGTGCTGAATCTGTTGTTGGCGGGCAAGTTACTCCGGTTCATTTGGAAGTTGATTTTAGCCAACCTGAAACTTTAGAACAAAATTTAAGCACCCTAGAATTGAGTTCAATTATTGATAAAAAAATTATAGCAGAATTAGTCAAACAAGCGCAAGCCATCGAAGCTTTTTTTCACGGCATCCCGCAGGATATTGAGTGGAGTTGGGATGGGGAAAAAGTTTGGATTTTGCAAAGCCGCCCGATTACCAATTTGCAGCCGTTTTGGACGCGGACTATTGCGGCAGAAGTGATTCCCGGTGCAATTCGCCCGCTAACTTGGTCGATTAATCGGCCGCTGACTTGCGGGGTTTGGGGAGAGATTTTTCGGGTGGTTTTGGGCGATCGCGCTGCTAATCTAAATTTTAATGAAACAGCAACTTTGCTTGGTTCCCATGCCTATTTTAACGCGACTTTGTTGGGCGAAATTTTTCGGATGATGGGATTGCCGGAGCAGGGTTTGGAATTTTTGCTCAGAGGCCAAAAGATGGGTAAGCCGCCTTGGGGGAAGATTTTGCCTAATTTGCCCGGTTTGTGGCGTTTGGTGCAGCGTGAGAAGGCGCTGAATGCAGATTTTGAGGGCGATCGTACTTCTATTTTTATCCCCGCACTGCAAAGTCTGGAGAAGTCATTTGATAGTAAGCAGTTGGCAGTTGATAATAGTAACAATGCCCAATTCCCAATTCCCGATTCCCAATGCCCAATGCCCAATGCCCAATGCCCAATGCCCAATTATCAGTATTTGTCGGAGTTGTTGGCCAGAGCTGAGCAAATTCAGGAGTGGCTGAAACCGATTACTTATTACAATATCTTAGGGCCGATCGGGCTGGCAATTCGCAAATCAATTTTTCAGGTTGACGATGAATGGCTTGTCAATGATACTGCTCCTGAAATCGCTTCGGTGCGAGCTTTGCAACAGTTGGCTGAAAAATTGCGAACAACTGCTATTTTGCAATTGGGCGAAACTGTTTCAACCGCACAGTTAGCACAATTTTTTGCTGAAAATTCGGTTTTACAAGCAAACTTTGAGCAGTGGCTTAATACTTACGGATATTTGAGCGAGGTGGGAACGGATATCGCTGTTCCTACTTGGCGAGAACAGCCGGAAATTTACCGAAAGTTGCTGTTAACTCTGGCTCAAAAACCTGCTGTTGCTAATTTGGCAGCAACGGGTAAATTAAGCTTGACTTTTGCTCAAAAATGGCGCTTAAATAAATGTCAGGATCGAGCTATAGTTAAAAGCCAAATTAGCGAAGTTTACGCTCGTTTGTTGGCTCACCTACGCTGGACTTTTTTGGAGATTGAAGCTTGCGGATTGGAAATGCAGGTATTTGAGGAACCGGGGGATATTTTTTATCTGGAATTTGGGGAGATTCAGCAGTGGATTCGTAGCGCTGCAAATGTTTGTTTTCAATATAAAATTAGCCAAAGGCGCGATCGCCTGTTAGCCGATCGCGATCGCCCGATTCCCCCTGTAGTCTACGGCAATTTGCTGCCAAATTATTCCAAAAGGTCGATCGTCCCCGCAACATCCGAAACTAATATCCTCCAGGGAATCCCAGCAAGTATTGGCTGTGTCGAAGGCTTTGTGAAGATTTGTCGCACCGCGAACACAGATTTAGGAGAAAATGCGATCGCAGTAGTTCCTTACACCGATGCAGGTTGGGCACCGATGCTATTAGGAGCAACAGCCATTATCGCCGAAGTTGGCGGTCAACTATCTCACGGAGCAATCATCGCTCGCGAGTACAAAATTCCCGCAGTTATGAATATTGCTGAAGCTACAACTCGCTTGCGAGACGGTCAAAAAGTGCGAGTAGACGGGTATCTCGGCACTGTAGAACTTCTCGAATAAACGGAAAGAAAAATGTAAAAACTTGTTTGTAGGTAGGGACACGGCAGTGCCGTGTCCCTACGGCTTCATAAATAAGGACACGGCAGTGCCGTGTCCCTACGGCTTCATAAATGTGGAATCTGCTGTATCTCCGAGTCCTACTTTCTTAGACTAATAAATTCTGGACAACATAGTTCCCCACATTTCTACCCGCACTCAAACCATTTACGTTAGCACTCATGAAATGAATGCCTCCGTAAATGCGGCTCATGCCCGATTCGTCGGCCGCTTCGCTGAAGTTTTCGTAGGTTCGCAAAGTGTTGACAGTCCTGTCTCCCCGATCGGCAAAGCCGTAATCCGAACCAAATACAGAACTCATAACAGGATCTGCTGCACCGCTAAAGGTGCTGTGGCCCGACGTGTACTCAGGGAAGGGCGGAGTAGTTAGCAGCGGAGTCCACAAGGGGTCGGCTGTCGTGTCGGGGTTGTTGTCCGTGTCAGCTTGGCGGATAGCTGTCATCGGCCGCCACAAATTGTACTGGTACTTAGCATCCCAACAGCTAATAGCTGCATCGGCGAGGGCAAAATTTAGCAGGGCGAACAAGCGGGCGCTATCTTCTAAGGATTGGCCGGTGAGAGTCGCTGTTTCTTCGGCGATTTGGTTCCAGTGGCCCGGAGGCGTAAACGTCCCAGCGCCGTTGGCCCAGAATTTGGCGATGACTGTTTGGTCTGGGGTGCGCGTGAGGCTGTCAATTTTGCCGATTTCTTTGACGTAGTTAACTTCCTCTGCGTACTTGGCGCTGTCAAGGGCGGGCGGGCCGGCCGAGCGGAACTGAGAACCGCTAGTCATCGCAAAGGGAGTAACTTCGGCCCACTGTGGCGCCAGCGCGGCGGCAAGGGCGGGGGGAGTCGGCACCCAACTACCGGGGTCGGTTTTGGGGGTGTACTGCACTACTTTCGTGATGCCGTCTGTACTCCGCGAACTGATAATTTGGTCAGCAACTTGCTGTCCGAGGGCAATCCCGTCTTGTTTGGCTTTGCCATCGGTAATTTTAGCTAGAGACGATGCGTATGCTTCGTCAAATGTGACTGCTTGTGCTGGGTAGAGGTTGACTAAGACGCGGTGGGCGGCCGCGGCGGTGGCTGCTTCTGCTGATGTACCTGCGGGTGGGTCTATTTCCACGAGGTAAGGGGTGTATTTTTTGCTGATGGAGTTAACAGCATCGTAAATGGCTGCGTGAACCATTGCCATGTTGCGGGATGCGAGGGGAGGCGCGGTGTTGGATGTCCGCACTGCATTCAGCATGACTCCGTTCCACTCGATGACAGGGTTTGCCGATAGCTGATTTGTGAATTGGTCGCGGTTGATTGTGTTGCTGTTGACTCCCGGCAATGCTGCTAAATACTCGCCTGTGAGTTTGTCTTGAATTACGGTGCTGTTGCTGTTGGCGCCTGTGCCTTGCTGGATGTTTAAGTCGTTAAATGTCAGGCCGTCTACCAATCGAATTTTGTCATTGCCGCTGCCGAAGTCGGTGATATAATCTGCCGTGGCTACAGTTGGGCCACCGCTGCCTTTAGCAATGGCAAATACATCATCGCCTGTGCCGCCGCTCACGGTATCGCTACCGGCGCCCGCATAGATGAGATCGTTGCCGGAGTCGCCACCAATTAGGTCGCTGCCCTTGCCTCCCCAGAGGATGTCATTGTCTGCACCGCCAAGAATCGTATCGTTGCCTTGGTCGCCACAGATTTTGTCTTTGCCGACATCGCCTTCGAGATAGTCGTCTCCGCTGTTGGCATAAATTATGTCGTTGCCATCCCAGGCGTTAAATCTGTCTGGTTGGGTGGTTCCTTCGAGATAGTCAAATTCAGGACTAGGGGTCAGGGATGCCATGTTTATTTATTGGATATTTTGATTACAGTGCAAAGGTTCGTACCGTCTGTAGATGTTTAGGTGTGTTTACCCCTGATTTAATATTATTAAACTTTCTGGTGGGGATGTAAACACCCAATAGTCCGGACAGTTTTCAATCACTAACGGCAGAATCCGGGTTTCAGCCTTCTCAGTGAGGTCAAATGCTAACGGTAGAATGAGGGTTTCAGCCTCGGCCTCAAAAACTGTCCGGAGTATTGAAACACCACAACCAAGCTTTATTTAATCTTTAATATTTCACGGTCTTTTTATGAAGTTTTGCGCTTTGAATCTGCGTAAAAATACATACATTAAAACTGCATTAGATACTGCAAGGTTATTAATTGTTTATAAAAATAATTTTTAATATTTAGAGCAAGATAATTTTTACCAGCATAAAAGGCGCGGATTGTGTAACTGAGTAAGTATATATTGATTAAGCTAAGCACTTCTTAAAGCTGCGATCGGGTCGAGTTTGGAGGCTTGACGCGCCGGGACAACGCCGAAGAACAGACCTACTGTGCCGGACACGCTGACAGCAAGGGCGATCGCCACAGGGGAGATACCAGCTTGCAATGGCGTAAAATTACCTACAAGCAAGATACCGCCGACACCTACGCAAGTACCTACTATCCCTCCGGCAGCCGATAAAATTATAGCTTCGACGATAAATTGAAACAATATATCTTGTTGGGAAGCCCCGATCGCCTTTCTGAGCCCAATTTCTTGCGTCCTTTCGCTGACGGACACTAGCATAATGTTCATAATCCCAATTCCTCCTACTAACAAAGAAATACTAGCCACAGCAGTTAGCATCAGTGTCAGAGCCCCGGAAATCGAGTCCATTGTCGCCATTAAATCTTTCTGATTTCTGACCGTAAAGTCATCTTCTGTGCTAATCTTGTGCCGCAGTCTCAGCAAGTTTTCTACCTGAAATTGAGCCGCGTCCATTTTCGACTCATCTTGAATCGAAATAAACAGCGAAGTGACGGCTAAACCGTAGGGAGATTTCCGCCCGACAATGCGGTTGGCCATTGTGGCGATCGGCACAACAGCCGAGTTATCATAATTCGTACCAAAAGATGTGCCTTTGGGCGCGAATACTCCAATTATTTTTAGACTGACATTTTGGATTCGCACTTGTTCGCCGAGGGGATTAGCATTGTCAAACAGTTTCTCGGCCAATTCTGAACCGAGAACCACAACTTGATTGTTTTGCTTAACATCGAGTTCCGTCAAAAATCGCCCTTTAGCCATTTCAAAGCTTCTGACTTCTAGAAATTCGGGAAGCGTGCCAAAAATTAGAGACGAAACATTTTTGTTACCGTAACGAACGAGTTCAGAACTGTTGAGCTCTGCGGAGACACCTTGGACGGAGGGGACTTGAGATGCGATCGCCTTACCATCTTCTACTATCAATGTTTGAGGCGCACTTGCGATCGAACTTCGCCTAGCATTTGGCACTCCTGGCCTCACGATCAATACATTTGTACCCAGGGCTTGAACTTGTCCGCTGACAAATTTTTGTGCTCCCTGTCCAATACCAATCATCGCAATTACCGAAGCGTTTCCGACAATCATCCCAATCATCGTTAAACTGCTACGAGTTTTGTTTGCTAGCAGTGTTTGGCCAGCCATTTTAACACTTTCAATAAAATTCATAAATTGGGAATTGGGAATTGGTAATTGGAAATTGGGAATTTCTTCCAATGAAAACTGTCAACTGAAAACTGACAACTGTCAACTGTCAACTGTCAACTGTCAACTGTCAACTGTCAACTGACTAAGCGCTTCTCAATGCCACAATCGGGTCTAATTTAGCAGCTTGTTTTGCTGGTACGATGCCGAAAAATAAGCCGATGCTGCCAGAAACGCCGACTGCAAGTGCGATCGCCACTGGAGACACACTAGCTTGCAGAGGAGTAAAAGCCGACACTAAAAAAACACCGCCGATACCGAAACCAGTGCCGATCGCACCACCAGCCGCCGACAAAATCACAGCCTCGATCATAAACTGAATGAGAATATCTTGGGGAGAAGCCCCGATCGCCTTTCTCAGTCCAATTTCCTTAGTACGTTCCGTCACAGAAACCAGCATAATATTCATAATTCCAATGCCGCCCACAAACAACGAAATCGCCGCCACAAAAGCCAGCATCAGAGTCAAAGCACCAGTTATACTGCCCAAAGTATTCATTAAATCCTTCTGATTTCGGACAGTAAAATCATCTTCTTTCGTAATATTGTGGCGCAATCGCAGCAAATTTTCAATTTGAAATTGCGCCGCCCGCATCAACTTTTCATCTTTCACAGACACAGAAATAAATGTTACCTTAGTACCGTAGGGAGACGAGCGCCCGACAATCCGATTAGCCATCGTTGTCAGCGGCAAATAAACATTCATATCTTGATTGTCGCCAAAACTCGAACCCTTTGACTGCATCACTCCAATCACTTGAAAAGTAGAATTTTTGATCCGAATATATTGACCAATCGGCTGCGTATTGCCAAACAATTGTTCAGCAGCTTCTGAACCTAAAGCAACTACATTTTCCTGTCTTTCTAAATCTAATTTGTTTAAAAATCGACCTTTACCAACATCAAAGCTTCTGACTGTCAGAAATTCGGGAGTAGTTCCGACAATGGAAGAGGAAACGTTTTTATTGCGGTAAGTAACCAGTTGACTGTCGTTGAGAGTTGGTGCAACTTCTTGGACAGAAGCAACTTGAGAGGCGATCGCATTTGCATCTTCCAACACCAACGTCTGAGGAGGAATCACCGGGCGACTTTGGGCTTCAGGACTTCCGGGAATGATAAACAGCAAATTTGAACCCAGAGAGTTAACTTGTCCCGCAATAAACGTCTGAGCACCTTCACCGATACCAATCATCGAAATTACAGAAGCATTACCGATGATAATTCCTAACATCGTCAAGCTACTGCGTAATTTATTTGCTGTCAAAGTTGTGACAGCCATTTTGACACTTTCAATAATATCCATAATTCGATTTTAGATTTTGGATTTTAGATTTTAGATTGCAGGACTTACTCATCAAAACCAAAGAAACCTGGTTTTTTGTCTAATCTACTGCTTGCAACGAAGTATTATCGAAAAAACCCGGTTTCTCAAAAAAAACCTGTGCGAAAATCCTAGACTAATGACACTAATGACCAATGACCAATGCCCCATGCCCAATGCCCCATTCCCCATGCCCCATTCCCTACTTCTGATTCTTGATAATATCCTCCAGCTTTTTACCAGCAGGAAGTTCAGTAAAAACTCGATCGCCCGCCTTAGCACCTTCCAAAATCTGAATCTTGTTACCAATAGTCGAACCCACAGTCACAGGCTGAAACTTCGGCTGCTGCTTCTCATCGGGAACTAGCACACCTGTTTGACCTTTATTCGTCACAATTGCCACCGTCGGGACAACCAAAGCATTACTGAGTTTTTGACCGACAAATCTCAAATCAACATTCATTCCCGACTGCAAGAAATCCTTACCAGAGTCAATGGCGACGCGCACTTGAAACAAAGTCACATCTCGTTCCTTAACAGCTTCCGGCGCAATCAATTTAACGCGGCCTTTAAACACTTTATCGGGATAAGCATCAGCTACAATTTCAACTATTTGACCCGGTTTAATTTGACTGATATCTGCTTCCGGCACTTTCGCCAAAACTTCCACATCTCTAGCCAAAGCGACAATCGATGTCGAAGTTGCCGAAGTCGCTTCCGATGCCGAAGTTGCCGGAGTTACAAAAGCTCCTTGAATCGCGTATCTTTGGGTAATAATTCCCGCAAAAGGAGCGCGAACTTTTGTATCTTCTAACTGCACTTCTTGAAAGCGGACTTGAGCCTGAGCTTCTGCTAAATCAGCTTTCGCGGCAGTTATTTCTTCCGGGCGAGCGCCGTTTTCTTGGGCTGCTAATTGGCTTTTTGCTTCAGCAACTGCTGCTTCGGCTTTAGCAATTTCTTCGGGACGATTGCCGTTTTCAACTTGTGCTAATTTGCTTTTTGCTTCGGAAACTTCTGCCTCACCTTTAGCAATTCCTTCTGATCGCGTACCGTTTTGTAACTGCTTGAATGCTTGCTGTTCGACATCCACAGCAGCTTGCAGTTGCTTGATTTGCGACTTCCGACTTTCTTGCAGTTGTTGCAGGCGTTTTTGAGATTCTGTTAATTTAGCTTGAGCAGTGCGATTTTCTTTGACTAATTCATCCAGTTTATCTTGAGCAAGGGCACCTTCTTGCACTAACGGACGGTTGCGTTCCACCCGTTGAGCTGTTAGTTCTGCTTGGGCTTGGCTCGATTCAATTTGCGTTTGTGCTTGGGCAATTTCTTGTTTAACACTGCCAGTTTGAGCATCTGCTAAACGAGCTTGAGCTTGGGCTAAACGAGCTCGCCCTTGGTTTACTTCTTCTACACGACTGCCGGCTCGCAGTTGCTGCAAATTAGCTTGAGTTTGCTGCAAGCGGGCTCTGGCTCCTGCAACTTCTTCTACGCGACTACCGGCTTGGAGTTGAGCGAGAGAGGCTTCGGCTTGATCTAAGCGCGCGCGGGCGCTGGCGATGTCTTCCGATCGATTCCCGGCTTCGATTTTGGCAAGTTTGGCTCGCACGCTGGCTTCGCGGGCTTTAGCTTGAGCCAGTTGAGCTTCCACGTCGCGGCTTTCCATCCGCGCCACGATTTGTCCTGCTTCGACTTTATCGCCCTGTTCGACAAATAATTCTGCGATGCGCCCGGAGCCTTTGGGGCTGAGATTCACGCGCTGTACGGGCTGCACCGTGCCGCTAGACGTGATCCGCACCGTGAGGTTTTGGGCTTCCACCGGCACTGTCATTGTGGCGATCGCATCTACTTTCGGTTGCGATCGACTTTTTGCTATATATATGGTAGTCGGTACAGCTAGCAACCCGGCTGCGGCCAAACCGATCGCCCACCGCGACATCTTCCGCGCCGGTTTCTTCGGAGACGGCTTTTGGGCGGTTTTATTATCTGCAATTTTAGTCTCTGCGGCCTTGGTGTCTACAATCTGACTATCTTCCACCTTGACCTGAGCAGTTTCTTTTTTGGGGCTAACGATCATACCGACTCACCTAATTTAAATCTCAGGATTAACTTAAAAGTAAAATTTTTTCTGATGCTTGGCATCGTCTTTCAGACTCATCCGATCGGGTGATTTAAAAAAAGTTCCCCAACCAGCACCTGTAAACAATTATAGCTAATTATTGCAATTTATTAAATAATGTTAAGTTTTTTCAGCCAAAAGAGGTGGTTCTAAACAAAATCGCTCCTGGCTGCTGGCAAATTAAAATATATTTTAGCAGATAATATTGTTTTTGGGATCTAGGAGCGCGCTTCTCACCAGCAACAATGGCGGATATGGCAGGGGGCAATCGAGCGTCACTAGGTCATTGCGGACTCGTGTTAGCGATCGCAGCAAGTTCGGCCAGTGCTAAGCTCGTAACGGCACAATATTAAGGCGCTTACTCTCATAAACCCGGTTTATGCGAGAAATAACAGGTTTGTCCGCGCAGAAACCTGGTTACGGGTAGCGGTGCGTAAATTCTGAATACATATCCGCCCTGTGCCCACAACAGGTTAAAATATTTTTCAAATCCGTTAAAAATGGAAAATAAAAACAATGAATCGTCCTCAAAGCGTTACAGTTCTGGCAATCTTGCAGCTAATTAGCGGCATATTCAGTCTGCTTGACGGCTTGTTCATCTTACTATTTGCAGGCATTTTTGGCGGTCTTGGTGCGGCTGTCGGCGGCGCAAAAGTTGGCACGGTCATCGGCGGTTTCATTGCAATCTTTGCTGCTATCGCTCTAATTATAGGAATTATTTCCTTAATCTTAACCTGGGGTTTGTTTCAACTAAAAAAATGGGCTTGGACTGGAACATTAATTATCCATGTCATCGCCGTCGTCACGCAAATTGCCAAAATGTTTGGTAGCGCAGGTGCAGCAGTCAATTTTCTATCTCTGGGTTTTGCCGTCGCTAGCATTTACTACCTGCTACAGCCGGATGTTAAACAAGCATTTTCTGTTGAACTCCCCTTTTAATTAACGGTACTGAATTCTCGGATCAAAAAAAGCATAGGAAATATCAACCGCCAGATTAATCAATACAAAAGTCACAGATACAAAAATTACTCCACCTTGAACAATTGGGTAATCCCGCGCCAGAATACCGCTGTAAATCCAAGAACCAATTCCCGGCCAGGAGAAAATCGTTTCTGTCAGAATCGCGCCGCTTAAAAGCGTCCCAAACTGCAAACCAATAGTTGTGACGATCGGCAAAAACGCATTTTTCAAAGCGTGTCTCAAAATCACCCAAAATTCCGGCAAACCCTTAGCCCGCGCCGTGCGGATGTAATCTTGCTGCATCACTTCCAGCATCGCAGCACGGGTGATTCGAGCTATAATAGCTAGCGGGATTGTTCCTAAAGTCAAAGCTGGAAGGATTAAATGGGCGATCGCATCCCGCAAAGCCGCCAAATCCCACCTCAGCAACGCATCCAAAACATAAACACCAGTAATCGACTTAAAACCAAACCCCAAATCTACACTAATCCGCCCGCTGGGAGGCAGCCATTTCAGATAAACAGCAAACAAATAAATCAACATCAATCCCAACCAATACACCGGCAAAGATACGCCAATTAACGAACCGCTCATCGCGAGATTGTCCAGCCAGCTATTTTTCCGAACAGCAGCCAAAATCCCCGCAGGAATTCCGATAAAAAGTGCCACCAACATCGCCACCACAGACAGTTCAAAAGTAGCAGGCCAGCGACTTGTAATTTCATCAATTATCGGAATACCGCTAATAATGCTATTTCCCAAATCAAAGCGGAGCAAACTCCATAAAAAAGCCAAATATTGCAAAGGCAAAGGCTGATTCAGACCCAACCTTGCTCTCAAAACTTCGACTTGTTCGGGAGTTCCCCGTTCTCCCAAAAGCACTGTAGCTGGGTCTCCCGGTATCAAATGCAAAAAAGTAAATACTAGCAGAGTGATTCCGAAAAGGACTGGCAACAGTCCCAGCAAACGTTTAGCAATATATTGAAACATCAGTCGATCTCATTCACCTTGCAAATTTGCCAAAATCCGATCGACCGTTTCTTCTACCGTTAGATTGGTTGAATCCAGCCAGTAGCCAAGGCGAGGAGTTTCGTTACGGAGAATGCGATCGAAGGCATAAACCATTGTTTCGTTGGCATATCCGGTTTTCGTTCTTGCTGCATCTCGTGCAGCTACAACTTCTGCCTTCGGACACAGAACGATCGCGGACAACGGCACATCGTCGAAAGTGGCAAGTACCTCAGCCAGTGCCGGACCAATGATTATATCTTGATAAACGACCGTAAAACCAGCCTGGAGATAGTGTCGCGCTGCCGTTGCTGCCAGGTGATACCGCAGTTGAAGCTGCTGATATGCCTCTGCTGACAAATTTAACGCCATTTCCGCCTGTCCGTTCACAATCATGCGACGAAAGATATCGCCGCGAAGGTGGACACTTTTGGGCAACCGTTCGGCAAGTGATTGGGCCACACTTGATTTTCCGGCAGCCATGTTCCCGGTAATCAAAATAATTTGTGGGTGATGATTTGCAGGTTGCTGATTGCTCTCCATACAGTTTGTTAAGGTAAATTCATGGAAAGTATGATAACCGAGGAGAGGTGTCTCGATCTAAACTCTCAATTTTTGCTCACTTCCTCAAAAGACTCAGACCCCAAAGGACTCGGAATCCAACCTTGAATATTCTTGCGTTTCCCTAAAAGCGGCTGCGAATGTACGATCGGCAAACGCACAGCTTCCCCATGCAAAATCTCGCTAACTTCCGCATAAATTTTCGCCCTAGCTGCTTTATCCCCACTCGCCCTCCCCCGATCCAAAAGTTCCAGAACTTTCGGATTTTTCCAATTTCCCAAATCCGCCGTGGAACCCGGCCCGAAGTGAGGATAATAAAAATTGTCTGGATCGCCATAATCTCCCGTCCAACCCATCATAAAAGCCTGAAATCCGGGAGGTTTGAGTCGATCGGCTAAATAAGCAGACCAATCCTTTGTCAGCAATTTTACCCGAATCCCGATCGCGCTCAAATCCGCCGCCAAAGCCTCAGCAATCGGCTTCGGCGTGGGAAAATAGGGACGGCTGACCGGCATATACCACAAATCCAAATCAAAACCGTTCGGATAACCGGCTTTCGCCAGGATTGATTTAGCTTGCTGCGGGTTAAATTCGTAATCTTTAACTTTGTCAGACTGCGCCAAATTCACCGCAGGCGGAACAAATTGCGAGTCATATTTACCAAGTTCTCCCCAGAAAGCTTTGACTATGGCTTGCTTGTTGATTGCTTGGGCGATCGCCCGCCGCACCTCCGGTTTCGACAAAGGCGCGTAACTCGGATTTAACGCTAAATAACCCACATTAAAAGAAGGACGCAAAACAGTTTCTAAATTAGCATCCGCTTGAATTTCTTTCAATTGATCCGGCGTTAAATCCACAGTAAAATCAAGTTGTCCTGCTCTCAATTGAGCCAGTCTAGCCGCCGGATCGTCAACAAAACGAATTACCAATTGATTAACTTTCGGCGTTCCAGTTTTCCAATAATTTGGATTTTTTTCTAAGATAATGCGATCGCCCGATCGCCATTCCTTAAACACAAAAGGCCCCGTACCCACCGCCAGCGACCCCGGAGTGCCGTACTTAGCACCCGCTTTTTTCACCGCCGCCGGACTCGCCATCCCGAAATAACCAGACCCAATCGCCGAGGGAAAAGCAGCAAAAGGTCGATTTAAAACAAACTTAATCGTAAACTTATCAACAATTGCCACATCTTTTACCAGGGAATCTTTATCTCCCTTAAACCCAGCAAAAAAGTCCTTCCAAATTTGATAAGTTTTGCCAGATTCTCGATAACCGTTAGGATTTTTTGCATCCCACCAGCGATCGACATTAAACTTAACAGCTTCCGCGTCAAAATCCGTCCCGTCGTGAAACTTGACCCCGGAACGCAACTTAAAAGTCCAAGTTTTGCCATCCGTCGAACTCGACCATTCAGTAGCGAGACTCGGTGCGAGTTCCACAGTACCCGGTTTAAAATCAGTCAAGCGATTGTAAATTTGGTTGATCGCAATCACTGAATTGCCATCAGTAATATTTCCCGGTTCCAGATTGACAGGCGGCCCGCCCGCACCGTACACTAAAGCCCCAGCCGGAACCGCAGCAGGAGTTGTCGGAGTTGGAGAATTATTGCTAATATTTGCAGGAGTGCCGCAATTTGATAAAATTACAGCCATCCCAAAAACTAGACTTAATAAAACTACACGCCAGGGTTTTAACAATCTCATTTCAATAGCTCCGGTTTAATAAAAAATTGTACTCATATCAATAAATTTCTAATAGGCTCTTTCTGTCACTTCTGTAGTTTCTGCCTTCTCGGCAGTTCATTTAGTAAATTCTATATTAAAAGCCAATCTAAATTAAGAAACCAAATATAGCAGCCTGATGATATCATGCTGGAGGGGAAAATCTCAACCCACACCTTTACATTAGGCGACGCAACCAGCATGAAAGCTAACGTTTGCGCCCCAGCTAGAGGGGTCATTCGATTTTAGGTTTTAGATTTTAGATTTTAGATTTTAGATTTACTCCATGAATCTGGGGAGAGCATCTCATATTTGTAAAAACACTTCTTATGACTCCTTTCTTCTTCCTCTTTCCTTCTGCCTCCTGCCTCAAAACTCCAATTTCTACCTTAGCTGCAAAAGTTAAAGCTCCCAATCTGGGAGCTTTAACTAATAAATCGCAGAGTGCGTAAGCACTCTGCGATTCACTCAAAACTACTCGTCAATTACTGCTGTTTTTGACCGTTTTGCATCCTGTTTTTAGCAGCTTGTCGGCGCTGCTGCATCAGTTGAGCTAATTGGCTGCGCTGTTCGGCAGTGAGCACTTCTCGCATTGCAAGTGTACTTTCAAATTGAACCTCTTCCAACTGCTGCCTCAATCCGATTATTTGACGGTGTTTTTCGCGCATTTGGCTGGCATTTGCTGTCGCACTAGACATCATCGTTTCCAATTCTTGTCTGGCTTGGCGAACTGCTTGCATCCGCTGGGAAACTTGGTCTTTGTAGCGATCGCGAACTGCCTGCATTTGCTGCTTTTGGTCTGCGCTTAAATTAAGTTTCTCGAACATTCCGCCTTCCTTGCCAGCAGGTCGATTTGGTCGCTGATTTTGTGCAAATGTTTCCGGTTCTAGGGGATTAGGAACTGCTATTGCTGCGGCTGTGCTACCGAGAGTCAGCATTAAAACGGCTAGGGCAGAAATACGACGAATTGACATGAAAATTGCCTCTTTGATATTACTTATTTGTTGGCGGTTGACTGTCAGCACCAGGGCTGACAGTCAACCAGTCTGTTTGTGAGCGCTCGGTCATACTTTCTTGGGGAGAATCATGGAGGACACCCTCCCAGTTAGTAACTAAAAATGCTTCTAACTTAGCTGTTTCCTCATCTGGCAATTGTGCAGTCTGAAACGGACGGTAGCCCGACCAAAAAACTAGCATGCTAGCAGCAATCGCAGAGGATAAAGCCCACTTAGAAACAGAGGATATTTTTAACCTGTCATCAGACTTAGCTGAGGCACTTAATCGCGTTTTTTTGCGGTGGCTTTCATGGAAAACACTTGCCTGATTACTTTCGATTGCTGCTAGAATTTTTTGCTCTAAGTCTGGTGCAGATTCAGGAATATTAGGGCGATGTTGCTTCAAAAAATTAACTAACTCTTGGTCGCTGCTTGGGTTATTCATAGCTCGCTGACACCTTCTTTTTGCAAAAATTGTCGCACAGCATTTCTGGCATAAAAGACGCGAGATTTGACAGTTCCTGCTGGCAGTCCCAAAATTTGAGCCACTTCTTTTTGCGGGATGTCTTCTAGGTCATGCAGCACCAAAACGCTGCGGTGTTCAAAGCTCAATTGCTCCAATCCCCGCTGCACTAAATCTTGATAGTGCAATTTCATCAAGTCCGATGTGTTATCTTTGAGAATAACCCGATCCATTACTTCTTGATTTTTGAGTTGGGAGTCAAAAGAATGCTGTTTAGCAAATGCTTGTCTTTGGTCAGAAGCCACATTCCAAGTGATTCGATAAAGCCAAGTAGAAAAGTTTTCCTGGTGCTTGAGTTTGGGCAATCCTTTCCAGACTCGCAGGAATACTTCTTGTGCTAAATCGTCAAGAAGCGACGGGCCGCAGAGTTGGTAAAGGGTTGACCTGACTTTGTGTTGGTAGCGTTGGTAAAGGTAGCGAAAGCAAGTGCGATCGCCCTTTAAACACTCAGCAACTAAGTCGGAGTCGGAACAGTCATCGGTTAAAACATTGGCTGACACAGCTAACACCTGTGAAGTCTCCCCCACCAGTTCGTTATCTGAAGTGTTTAGACAGGGCGATCGCAAAAAAGGTTCAAAGGATTTAAAATTTTTTTTCGACGAGGCGTCAGGTAGGGAAACGGCACTGCCGTGTCCTGATTTTTCCTGTCATTAACGGGTTCCGAGGTGTAAAGCCTGGGAACTCAGATCCCGAGTCCCAGCCTTGGTTGAGAAAATGGACGCTCTGACTCGCCCCAGAAGCGTTACTTTTACAAGTGATTTAGAAAAGCTATGTATAGCGGTTCTCAATTAAGGGAGGTACAAGTTTAGATTGAATAATTGGGGAATTTACGAATCAATTAAAAAGTCCTCAATCCCCCAATTTAAAATCTAAATCTGTACATCATCTACCTGAGAAAAGCTATAGTAGACTTACCGCTTTTATTAACCTGAGAGTTTGAGGCGATCGCCTGCCTGCGATATTGCTCGATCCAGGATTGAATTGCCAATTTAAATTCAGCTTTTTGTGCGTCTTGAATTCCTTTTGGGTCGAAGCGATCGCAATAATGAATCTCAATCAACAATGCTAACTCTTCGAGACAATATAATTCCGGTTTTTCTTGTTTTAACCTCTCGATCCAATTTTTAAAAGACTCGGAAGGAGGGCGAATTAATCCAGACTCATTTAACGCCTGCTCTATTAAATAAAATTCCGATTTCGGACTCAATGAACCTTCGTTATAAATAGCTTTTAGCCATCTTTGTTTCTTAGATAAAAGGCGTACACTTTTCTTAAAATTAGGATAACACCTCCAAAAAAATATTAATGCCAGCAGGATAACTCCCCCATACTTCAATCCATTGCTACCTGATAAATATCGCAACCCCAGCAAAATTTTGTAACTCAATAGCGACCATAAATCAGAGATAAATGCCCCTGGGGGAGCAGCAGCATCCTCCATGCTTTGCCAATCAGAAGGCGTAGCATCAAAAGCTTGCCATTTTCCCGCGATATAAGCCAAAGTCCAAGCATGAGCATGGCGACTTCTTACAATATATTGGTTCTCCAAAGAACTAAATTCGTGAACAGAATATCCAACAGCATAACGGGCTGGAATACCGAGTTTTCTCAGGAGAAGTGTCGCAGCAGTAGCAAAATATTCACAATGTCCAGAGCGAGTGTTCAGTAAAAATGTTGATAGAGGCGTAGCATCATTATCTTTGCCCCTAAGCTTCAGTGAATAAACGAAATTTTTCAGAAAAAACCACTCTATTTTATCTAAGGTTTCTGGTGGTGCCTTTCCTTGAATATCCATTTGGTTGAGGATTTTATTCAGTGCCACCATTTCTGATTTTGGTATTTGCAGGTCGTCTTCTGTAGGCGGGCTATCTACAGAAAAATTATTATTAAAGTAGCTTCGATAAGCCAGCCTATCAACTTTTCCTACCACTTTAATTGTGCCATATTTATTCTTTTCCATCTGACTGACAGGCAATGTGTCAATTTTAAAAGTTCCATCTGGCAGCTTTAATAAACCTTGGTTGCCTTGGAGTGTAGCCGAAATAGTAATCGTTGATGGATTCGGTAGTTGGTCGCCTAAATCCCAAGTTGTGCCATTAATCTTTGGTTGTACGGGAACAAAGTTAGGATTTAATGCGAGCCAAAGTGAAGAGTTATAGTGATTATAAGTGGCTTCTCTTAACAGCCGGGGAGGAGTCTGTTTAGCTTCAGGAGCAACTCTAAAAATAATTTCATTTGACTGTTTTAATAATCCCACTGACCCGATGTTCGTTTGTTTTTTCAAAAAATCTGTTTTTTGAGAATCCCCATTACTAAGCCATGAGATTGCTTGCTGTTCTACGGTCAGGTGAAGTTGGTGCAAGCCCATCTGTCCTATAAATCCTATACTGCCAGCAATTAACATCAGACCAAGCCAGAGAATAAATGAAACATTTTTCGGTCTCACAGACCACAAAGCAATAGCGGTTAAAGCAAATATCCCAGCATAAAAAGAGATTTCTCTACTATTCGCCGCACTAGCGGATAGCAAACAACAGATAAAATATGGATAATTTAGATTCACCATCAAGGCGTTAAGTGGTGCTTTTTTTGTGGCTTTGTTTAGCCACAAAAACATTAGGCGTATATCCAGACTTTCCTTGACAGAATATACCTGAGCAACTACCAGTGGAAAAAATACACCAGGAAGCCACTGCAACAAATTATATATCAAGTAAATAGAGCGGTTGGCGACCAGGAGATAAACCAGCAAACAGCACAAAAAAATCAGGCAGAAATTAGCAATGCGCCTAAAATCACTAGCGGAAAAATCCCACCGATAAGGCAACCAGTTAGCTGCCTCTAAAATCAGAGCAATTGGCAACGCAAAAAACCATAGTCCCGTCTGCCAGCCCCAAAAAATTACACTAACCCCCAAAAGAAGCACGGGCATTTTCATAGTTTCATTAACTCCTCTTGTATTTGACCTAGCTTTAAAATATGGCAGCTTGTTAAGTCATCTTTAATCAACTCTAAATTTAAGCTATCTAATTGAGCGTCTCGCTGTATTAAAATTAAAACTAAGGTATGGATACCGCGACTTCTCAGATAATTTACTAATCTTTTTCTAGGTTCGTTCCAACACAAAAATATACAAATACAACCGCTTAGCAGAGAGATTTTTTCCATCAAAACTGAGATGAGCGAGTCAAAATCTTTATCCTGACAGGCACCAACAGAGGCGAGAATTTCTAGCATTTTATCAGTAGAGTTCAGCCCTCTACCAAAGGTAAAACAATAAGCTTCTTGAACGACGAACATCAAATCCAATAAGGATTCATGAGTCTGAACTTCATAGCATAATGAAGCAGCAATAGAAATTGCCTCTTCTAAAATTTCACTATATTTTACACTTTGAAATGTATCCAAAATTAGGGCGTGCCTCACAAAAAATTCATCCTGTTCTTCTTTGACAATTGGCTTACCTGCTTTTGCCCAACTTTTCCAGTGAATTTGGCGTAGCGAATCTCCCGGTCGATAATCCCGCAGAGACCTAAACTCCTCGGAATCTCCAACGGATGAAGCTAATGTTACGCCACCTGATTGATATCTTCTTGAGCCAGGAAGCTGAATTGGTGGTAAATGATATAGTTTGGGTAAAATTAACAGAGATTGGGGTAAGGAAATTGTTTTACAAGCATTCCAAATCCCAAAAGGATCTGACCTAGTAACTGTTAGACCACTGAGGCGGATAACACCTCTGTAGGACGGCGTAATTTCACATACCACTTCTGTTTTGCTATTGGGTGGAAGAGGAGGCAATTCTATGGCTTTAGCTGTGGCACATTGTTTTCTATAAATTAGCCACAGCCAACGATAATAGCCGAAGTATTTATCCAATGAAGTGCGCTTTTTTTCACCGGGTTCAGGTGTTTCTATAAATTCTTGAAAGCTTGGGTATGTGTCGGAAAAATTTTCCCACAATTTCAGGTTATTTTGACTCTGGCTAGTTTTGTTATGAATGAGTATACGGTATTTTAAAGTGACTCCAACAGTTGCAAACTTTGACAACAACCGTACTGCATTGAAGCGGAAGCGAAAAAACTTACTAAAAATTATGGCTATTCCTATAATTGACAACAGGAAAGTAAAAATTTGATAAGTCACAGTCTGATTAGTATCTAATCCTAAAATTCCCGCTAAAAGCGTGCAGCTAAACACTGCTAACCCGTTGTTGGTCAATCGCTTCTTTCGCGATCGATTTACACGCGCACAGAAGCGAAAAACAGCGTAGAAAAAACGTTTCATTTTTTAGGCTGGTACAGGAATAGATTTGATAATTTCTTCAACAACACCTGGGGCCATTCTACCAGAAAAACGCGCTTGAGGTTCCATTACTAGGCGATGAGCGATGACTGATACCGCCTGTTCTTGAATATGTTCTGGCGTAACAAACTCATAGCCATCGAACAAAGCTAATGCTTGAGCAACTTTCATTAAAGCTATGGAAGCTCTGGGACTCGCCCCTAGTTGTACGCCTTCGGCTGAGCGAGTTGCATTGACGATATCTACGAGATAACGTTTCAATTCTTCACTAATTCTAACTTGCTTTACCTGCTGTTTTAAGCTAATTATATCCTCTAAATTAACGCAGGTTTGAAGTGTATCAATAGGATGTTGATGAATTTGATCTCCGAGCAGGTTAACTTCGTCTTCGGGCGAGATGTATCCTAGACTAAATTGAACTGCAAAGCGATCCATTTGGGCTTCAGGAAGCGGATAAGTGCCACGAGATTCTACTGGATTTTGAGTAGCAATGACAAAAAATGGGTCTTTAAGTTTTCGCAAATTTCCGTCTATGCTGACTTGAGATTCTGCCATTGCTTCTAGGAGGGCGGATTGGGTTCGCGGTGATGACCGATTGATTTCGTCCGCCAATATAATATTAGCAAAAATTGGGCCTTCGTGGAAATGGAAGGTGCGTTGATTGGGGTCGAGCATGGATATGCCCAAGATATCGGATGGCAAAAGGTCAGGTGTAAATTGAATGCGTTTAAAGGTGACATCGACGGATAAGGCTAGGGCTTTAGCTAGGGTAGTTTTACCTGTACCGGGATAATCTTCTAGGAGGACGTGCCCGCCACTCACAAAGGCTGACAGCAATTTCCTGATTGCTGCTGATTGCCCTTTCACCACTTTTTGAATGTTGTTGGAAATCCTTTGATAAATTTCTCTGCCCGACTGAGCGTGATTTTCTGTAATTGCTTTATCCATTATTTATTGTGTTCGTAGCGTTCGGTTACTGTCGCGCTGATTGGCTTCGATCGATTTAAATATTTACAGCATTTTTCCAATATGTATAAGTTTTTAAACCAATACTTTTTGGATTTTCATTATATATCTCATCCAAACACCTGAAAAGAGCTAAAGCGTAATTTTTTAATCCTAACTCTCTCAAACTTGTAAGAATCCTCGTCAGCCGCAGGTAGTTGTGATTAAATTGTTCAAGCCACTCTCTTTTTCTTGACAAATATTCGTCTGATTTGGCAATTACAATTTCTGCGTTTTCCCCTTCGCGGCATTCCAACCCGTAAAACGCCAGCATGACATTTAACGAATGGAGTAAGCGATTTTTCAACTCTTCACTCGTTCTAAAAGCTTGAATAACCTCATCATTTAAAGTCGGAGCACTGGAATTAAAGCGGCTCTTTTCTCTCAGCGGAAACAGCCATTGAATGTAATTGTGCACGGATTCCAGCTTCTGGTAATCCCACGACCAAATATCCTCGATCGCCCGACCTTGTGAATCAGGCTGCTGACCAAGATAGAATGCTAAAATTTTGTTTTGTTTGGTTGAATTACTCATTAATAAGGTGTTTTGTATCTAAATTGTATTTTTGGGCGGGCGGGACGCCCAACCCCTACACCCCACAACCAGAAAATTAAATTTTTGTGTGGAACAGGCATCCTGCCTGTTCTTCAAAATAGTTTTCTTGAGTCGGTTTTAACCGACTTTAGCTATTAGCCAGGGGTTTAAACCCCTGGCTGCTTCGCCCGCTTTACCGCAGAGTCACGAACTCTTCAGCAGTCGATGGGTGAATGCCAATAGTCGCGTCGAAGTCTTTCTTCGTAGCTCCCATATTAACAGCGATCGCCATTCCTTGAATAATCTCGCCCGCGTCTTTCCCCACCATGTGTACGCCCAAAACTCTGTCAGTATTAGTCTCAACGATTAACTTGACAAAAGTTTTCTCATCTGCACCTGTCAAAGAATGAAACATCGGTCTAAACTTGGCTGTGTAGCACTTAATTGATTCGGGAAACTTTGCTCTAGCCTGCACTTCGTTTAAGCCGACTGTAGCAGCTTCTGGCTGGGAAAATACTGCTGAGGCAACATTTTCGTGACTGATTGCTCTCGGATTGTTGCCAAATTCAGTATCGGCAAAAGCGCGGCCTTCGGCGATCGCAATTGGCGTTAAATTGATACGGTTGGTGCAATCTCCCACTGCAAAAATGTGCGACTGACTGGTGCGACTGTCTTTGGTAACTGCGATCGCACCTTTATCTGTTTCTACTCCCGCATTTTCTAAACCCAATTTTTCTAAATTAGGCTGACGCCCGGTAGCGCACAACAGCGCGTCTACTATTAGCGTTCCTTCGGATGTTCCCGACAGAGTTAATTTTAAGCCTTCTGGAGTTTTCTCAATGTGGTTGATCGAGCTTTCTGTCAAAATTTCGATTCCGTGCTTAATCATTCCTTCTTGCACGTTGGTGCAGATTTCTGTGTCAAAGTCGTTCAAAATTAATTCACGGCGGATGATTTGAGTTACTTGGCTTCCCAACCCGTTCATAATGCAAGCAAATTCGACGCCGATGTAGCCGCCGCCCCAAATTGCCAACCGTTTTGGCTGCTCTTTTATCAAGAAGATTTCGCGGGAAGTAATCGCGTGTTCAATGCCAGGAATCTCGACTCTGTGAGCTTCGCCACCGACTGCAATTAAGATTTTAGCAGCGGTGTATTTTTGATCACCAACTTCGACGGTGTGGGCATCGATAAATTTGGCGTATCCTGAGATTAATTCCACTCCGGCTTTTTCAAGAAAGCTGATGTGAAGTTTGCTCAACCGTCGCACTTCTGCATCTACGGTAGTGACGAGTTTTTCCCAGTCGAAGCTGCTTTCTACTGGGCTCCAACCGTACCCTACCGCATCTTCGTAAAGGTGCGAAAATGTTGAGGCGTAAACCATCAGTTTTTTGGGGACACAGCCGCGAATTACGCAGGTTCCGCCTACTAAGTCATTTTCGGCGATCGCCACTTTTGCGCCGTAGGATGCTGCTCGCTTGGAACTCGCCAATCCGCCGGAACCTGCACCTATCACAAACAAGTCGTAGTCGTATGTCATAATTGTCTGTACTTTCCTATTTCCAACTTACCAACTTTACTTAATTTTTCTTAATGATATCTCAAAAATTCGCCTTTTTTTTTTCGAGGTGATGGCTTGACTTGTTGCCTTTTACCTGATATTATTAAACAATAGAAATCTGTGCAAAATTTTTATGATGGTTCACACTCCCATTATTAGATTATACATCAAGCTATCGCCAAAAAACATATCAAAATGTTAAATTTTTCCCGCGAAAGTTAGCAGAGTTCTCGGAATTTTTAACCGCAGATGACACAGATGTACGCAGATAAGTATAGAGGTTCTGTTGATTAGCCTCGAAACTGCCGTCACCCCGATCGCGAAAACTGATGGAAAGTGTTAGCTTAGTAGTTAGTTGTGTCGATCGCACATAAAAACAAATGCCTGAACTACAAACCCAGACCCACCCAGACCTCCAGCAGCAAGACACCTCAAAACCCGTCATCGTCGGCCTGCAAGACGTAACAAAAGTTTACGGCATCGGCGACTTGGAAGTGCGCGCCCTAAACGGTGTAAGTTTGACAGTCACGCAAGGAGAATATTGCTCAATTATGGGCGCATCGGGTTCGGGCAAATCTACAGCCATGAATATTATCGGCTGTCTCGATCGACCTACCAGCGGCAGTTATTACCTAGACGGCGTAGATGTCGCCCAAATGCCCGAAGCAGAATTAGCCGGAATTCGTAATTTAAAATTAGGTTTTGTCTTCCAACAATTTCACCTGCTAGCTCAATTAACAGCCTTAGAAAATGTCATGTTACCAATGGTTTATGCAGGCATTCCAGCAGCCGAAAGACGCGAACGCGGCGTAGACGCTTTAACGAAAGTAGGCCTGCAAAGTCGGCTGCAAAATAAACCGAATCAACTATCAGGAGGACAGCAGCAGCGGGTAGCCATCGCCCGCGCGATTGTCAACCGTCCGGTATTGTTGCTGGCTGATGAACCAACAGGTGCATTGGATACTAAAACCACTCAAGAAGTAATGGATATTTTTACAGAATTTAATGAAAGCGGCATGACTGTGGTGATGGTGACTCACGAACCGGAAGTAGCGCGCCAAACTCGCCGCGTTGTCTGGTTCCGCGACGGTCAAGTTATTCATAATAATCTCGATCCGGCAGAGCTTTCTCACGCAGTATTTTAAGTTTTAAGTATTTTCTACTCGTTACCAGGCTCTGCCTGGTAATGCAGATCCGGAGGCTCTGCCTCCTTGTCACCCAGCGAGGCAGAGCCTCTAGATATCGGTTCCCAGGCTCTGCCTGGGAACCAGTTAAACGCAATTTTCACGAATTTTGTTCAACCTGCAGAGGCAGGTTTTGTTTGTATAGACGCGGTTTCAACCGCCCTGTCTTTTTATTAAAAAGCACTCGGAAAAGCAGCCCAAACTCGATCGACAAAATCTCTAAGTTGCCGAGAAGCTATCGCACCATCCTTTTTCTCAGACTCCAGAGACTGCAACTGACTCAACAGCGAAATTACCTCAGTATCCAGCGCCGCCCGAAACAAACTCAACGGCCAAAGCAAATCAGCACCATCTCGCAAATCCGATAAAGTGTATTCTTCCGGCCACTTTTGCGACAAATCCTTCCCCGATACCAATCCAACCAACATTAAAGGGCGCACCCAACAAATTTGACGTGCCTCAACCACTTGAATTACCTCTGAATGCAGGCACGCATTTCCACATTCTAAACTGACAATTTGACCGGGTTTAAAGTTCAAAGCACAATCCATTAATACTGGCTCTTAATACAGATATAACTAAGTAAAATAAGTGCCGCAACTCTCGACAGCACCAAACAATATTATATCACAATTACTTATTCCTTCGGTCAACTGCCAACTATCAACTATCAACTGTCAACTGCCAACTGCCAACGGTCAACTTTCATCAAGATTTTTAAGAGCCATTTCGAGTTCAGCCGTCAACAATCGTGCTTCTTTTTTACCGCCGCCACAATTGGCATAATCCGCCACGGCAATTGGAGAACCGATCGCAATTTTCACTTGACAACCCCATTGAGGAATGCGCGGGCGATAGCGAATACTCATCGGTACAATTTTCACTCCCAAACCCGGTTGGCTCAACTCTGCCTGCATTGCCAAACGAGCCAATCCAGGCTTAATCGGGTGAACTTCGCCATCCTGAAAAATGCCGCCTTCGGGAAAAATCACCAACATTTGCTTGTCGAGAAGCAATTCCACCCCATAACGGAGACTGCTAATTGCCGGATGCTTGATATCCACAGCAAACCCTCCCAAATGTCTGATGAACCAACCTTGCAGTCCTTTCACTTCATCAGCAGTTACCATAAACCGCAAATCGCGTCCAGTCACCATCTGTCCGGTTGAATAGGGCATCATCAGGGCATCCCACCGGGAGCGGTGCGTAGGGGCTAAGATGACAGGCCCGTCTTTCGGCAAGTTCTCCTGTCCGGTTATCTCAATCTTGCCAAAATGAAACGGTAGGACAACATAGTGACCTAGCGGATAGAGCAAGGAGGTTAACCAAGGAGAAACGCGAGAGGTATTAGATGCTACCTTGGCAGGCATTGGCTTCACTAGAGATGATTTACTGGACTCAACGGCGATCGTGGCGGTGTGGGGCATAGCAATTAAGCTGCTCTATCGAGATCTAAAGTCTAAAGTAATTTGTTGAACAAAACTTTAGTTTTTGGATCGGGACACTTTTGCTATTGGCATTATGCCGATCGAGCGATCGCACCCGCAAGAGATCATCTGTAACAGGTAAAACCTCAGCCAACCGGACAGCACTAATCCAGAGCAGTCGGCCGCCTCGAAAACTCGATCGGGCAATTACGGATCTATTATTTCAGTTAAATGGTCAATTTCGATTAAACCTCGCCCAGAAGAGAGTAAAAAATTTTACCTGTTAATTTTTCCGGCGCGCTTCAAACCAACAAAGCAACTGATCGCGGCAAACAGACTCCATAATACCGCCGAGCACCTCTAAGTAGTGACAGGAATACGCGCTATCGGGAATATTAGCAGCAGTCCGAATCGTGCCAGTTTTCGGGTCATCTGCTCCGTATACCAGCAGACGAATCCGAGCTTGGACGATCGCACCAGCGCACATCGGGCAAGGTTCCAGCGTTACGTAAAGCGTGCATTGGTTAAGATGCCAGTCTTGCAAAACTTGGCCGGCAGCCCGCAAAGCCAAGATTTCAGCGTGAGCAGTCGGATCGCAATCTCGCTCTCGCCGATTTTGCGCTTCCGCAATCAATTTGCCAGTACCGTCAACTATTACAGCACCCACGGGTACTTCACCCGCATCACCGGCTGCTTGTGCCAGTTCCACAGCCCTAGTCATCCAGCGTTTGTGAATAAAATAAGTAGTATCACTAATAGACAACGGCTCAGCTTTACAATTCACGTCATACCTAAGTAACAGAAAAACTTAAGATCGATAAATAAAGTTACATTACAGCTTAATCGAGAGTCTTTAATTATGGACACCACCACGATCACCGCTGAAATTGTTGAGCTGTTGTGCCGCATTAGCCGGCAAAAGCTGCGCGAACAAGATATCACTCCTTTGGTAGTGTTTCTGACTGCTCTGATTTCCATCCTGCGCGGAGTCATGATTATTGACAGGACGATCGCAGTTGAAGAAGAAGAACGGCTACAAAAGACTCTCAAAGCCTTTGCCAGCGGCGACCGCGATCGGGTAGAACTAATTCAGCGCCTTGTCAAAGGAGTCTCCAAACAGCAGGTTTACTTCAACCCGACGGAATTGCTAACCCTGACAGCTTTGTTCTCAGAATCAGAAAAACTGTTGCTTATAGGTTCCGGCTACGAAATGTCAGCGGCCGACGGACACATCGATATGCGTGAGCAAATGTACTTACAGTCGATCGCAAATCGGCTCGGCCTCGACTCCAGACACATTGCAGTCATAGACACTTTATTTACTAAAGAAGGAACCCTTGACTCACAAGCTTTTGCCGAAGTTCAAGCTTTACTCGATCCCAGCGAATTCGAGTCCCGCGATCCGGTATTTGGCAAAGCAGCAAAGCACTTGCTGAGTATTTTACTCCGCAAATAATCCAGCACATATAAATTTTGGAGCAGTAAAAGTCCTGAGAAGAGTTCGAGGATTTGACGCTGTGTCCATTTGAGATGGGAATTGCGCGCTCTTACATTCAAAAACCAGGTTGTTTAACCCCTATCAAGAGCGCTGCACGGAGTATGTTGGTGAAAAACCTGGTTTCTGCCTAAGTCCCGCTTTATTTTTTGGGCAAGAGTCGATCGACCCTTGTATCCCATTGAACCGAATGCCTCTAAAATCTAAAAGCGACTTGTCGCTGCCTTGATTGACTCAGCTCAATCTCAAATCTCAAATTGATTGATTATGCAAATTGAATGGCAAACCGCCAAAATCTACGAAGACATTCTCTATCACAAAAGTGGTGGCACCGCCAAAATTACCATCAATCGACCTCACAAACGGAACGCTTTCCGTCCCAAAACCGTGCAGGAACTGTGCGATGCCTTTACTGATGCCCGCGAAGACACAAAAATCGGCGTTGTCCTTTTCACAGGTGCGGGGCCTCATACAGACGGCAAATACGCCTTTTGCGCCGGCGGCGACCAAAGCGTGCGGGGTGCGGCGGGATATGTAGACGAAGGTGGCATACCCCGGTTGAACGTGCTCGACTTGCAGAAGTTGATTCGATCTATGCCTAAAGTAGTAATTGCTTTAGTTGCAGGCTACGCAATTGGAGGGGGTCACGTTCTGCACTTAATTTGCGACTTGACGATCGCTGCTGACAATGCTATTTTCGGACAGACCGGCCCCAAAGTCGGCAGTTTCGACGGTGGTTTCGGAGCTAGCTATCTTGCCAGAGTCGTCGGCCAGAAAAAAGCCAGAGAAATTTGGTTTTTGTGTCGCCAGTACAGCGCACAGCAAGCCCTAGAAATGGGTTTAGTCAACTGCGTCGTGCCCGTCGAACAACTAGAACTAGAAGGGATTCAGTGGGCTGCAGAAATTCTCGAAAAAAGTCCGATCGCGATTCGCTGTTTGAAATCTGCTTTTAATGCCGACTGCGACGGTCAAGCCGGTTTGCAAGAACTGGCGGGAAATGCCACTTTGCTGTACTATATGACCCAGGAAGGCGCCGAAGGCAAACAAGCCTTTTTGGAAAAACGGCAACCTGATTTTAGTCAATATCCTTGGCTGCCATAGCGGGATGGAGAAATCAGTTTTTTTTATGCGATCATATTTGCGCTCATATTAAAGTAGATGCTGCTGATTTTTATGAGTTAGTAAAGCCAAATGCACCCGATCGTCCAAAATTGTGACTATTGATACCAGTTCCCAAAAAGAATGAAACTGCTTTGTCAGATCCCAACCATGATAATGATCAGTGATTTCCCAATCGAAAATCGAAAATGGTATGACCTATGCTGCTGCCGACTAACTAAACCGAGACTGCGGCAGCGGATTTTTCGGTTAACGTTGTGCCTGTAAGCTGGCAGGCATGGCGCTCCGAAAGAGTGACGGTGGCATCCTGCAGCGTCAGAGTCGATTCTTGCCACAGTCCAATTTCTTCTATGTTTTCCCAAGATGACCTAAAAGGCGAAACCGCTAAAGCACAAGCTTTCCAGTGACTTTGAACCGGGCCGCTTAGTAGAGCGCAAACACCCCCGCGTCTGCCCTCAGGGGTATAGTGACGGCAGTGACCACAAGCTGAAGTTAAAGGTGAAGTTAAGGAGGTTTGCATAAAAGTTCTTAGGGAAATCATTTTCATCTCTAATTCTCCTTTGTAGAGCTAGCAGGTTTTAGAGCATCCCAGCCTTTATGCTGTCTGGGTTGTAGCGATCCCCGAAGCATAATTAAATTTTATAATTTATTTATAATCTCGTTATATATAGAAACAATTAGCTCTGTCGTTGCTCATTGTATAGGTAAAAACATAGGTTAAAAGTTTATAAAGCCGTTAGGGATCAAGAAAAAGTACAAATGCCCAACGAGTATGAGAAGTTACAAATAAGCGGTAGCTTAGAATACAAAAAGTTGCCGAGAGTGTCGGTAAGCTGCCTCCGGGACACACCAACAATTAAGTCTTAAAATGAAAATGAAAAGATAACATCCGGCGATCGACAGCAGGCGATCAAGCCCCTGTTGCATTGCCGCCAAAAGTAGCTAATCATAAAATAGGCAAGTTTTCAAGCTTCTTGTTTATATCTACCCAAATTTTGGGGTGAGAGCTTCGCCCATAAGCGGGCGACTTTAATTGGTTCTAAGAAATCCTTAGACGATTTGTAGACTTGCTGTATGCTAAGTCAAGGAGGTGAAGCAAGTGTTTAATTTGACGTTTGAATTTAAGTTGAAGCCCACAGCGACACAAATAGCAGTTTTTGAAGATTGGCTAGAACAGTGCCGCAAGGTGTACAACTATGCCCTAAGAGAACGCAAAGACTGGTACAACTCACGCAAATGTCAGATCAACTCTTGCTCCATTGGCTCCGAGTATATTATTCCTGCTGAGGTTCCTAGACCGACATATTCAAGTCAGTGCAAGGCTTTAACAGCATACAGGAAGACCAGTCACGCATTGCAGCGAGTCAACGCTCAGGTGTTGCAACAAACGCTGCGGAGATTGGAAAAAGCTTTCGTCAGTATGTGGGAGCAAAATCACGGGTTTCCTCGGTTCAAAAAACAGGGGGCTTTGAGGTCTTTGAGTTTCCCACAGTTGGGTGCAACTTTCCATCAAGGCAACCGCTTTAAATTGCCTGTAATTGGCTCGATAAAATTTTGTCAGTCGCGTCCCATGCCCCAGGGCGCAATCGTCAAACAAGCTCGCGTCGTCAGACGGTCTAGTGGCTGGTATATAATGTTGACTTTGCAATGGGATGTCTCAATTCCCGATATCATTCCTCATGGCAATCCCGTAGGAATTGATGTAGGGTTGACTAATTTGATTGCAACTTCTAACGGGCTTTTAATTAAACGAACGAGGTTTTTTGCTAACGCAGAACGCAAGCTTAAATTGCTGCAACAGCGCGTTACTAGAAAAAAAATCGGGTCAAATAATTGGAAAAAGGCTCAGAAAAAAGTTGCTTTGCTGCATGAATACGTGGCAAACTGCCGAAAAGATTGGCATCGCAAGTTGTCACATCAAATCTGTGATGACGCGGGTATGGTGTTTGTCGAAGACCTTAATCTGGTCGGACTGAAAGCGGGGATGTTAGGTAAGCACTGCTTAGATGCTGGGTTTGGGCAATTCTTCAACATATTGGAGCAAACTTGCTTTAAGCGCGGTGTGTATTTCCAGAAAGTAGATGCTAAAAAGACTAGCCAAATCTGTCCCAATTGCCTTAACGAAACAGGCAAAAAAGAGTTATCACAACGAACTCACTCGTGTCACAATTGCGGCTATACAACCGACAGAGATGTCGCAGCCGCACAAGTAGTTCTCAACCGAGGGCTTGCAGCCGTAGGGCATACGGTCAAGATGCTTGCTGAGGGTAAATTCATTGGAATCCCTGCGAAGCAAGAATCCCCACGCCTTTAGGCCCGGGAGTGTCAAAATCAAAACATTAAAATTAATTCAGAGGCGGTAGGAGTTTTGCTAATGAGTAAGCGTTCTTCGGTTGAATCCCCAAATCATCAATCCTCTTCAACCCCAATCAAGCCTGCTTTGCAAGCAGTCCTGGGGAGTCTAGATGTAAATCTAGAAGCAGAACTGACAACATACAGAAGGCACAGGCGGCGCGCCGAACAGTGGGTGTCGCCCTCAGTTCGTACCGGCAAGCAAACAGCTACAACCGAGCAACAGCTAGCCCAAAATTTGGCGCCGGAGACTGCGGAGGAAACCCAGCAGCCGCTATCGCTACCCCTATCCCTTGCCGGCACTCAGGGCGATGCCCCGCTAGCAACTACCAGGGGTGGCACAAAACTATCTAGCAGTGCCTTGGCACCCAACAAGTATCTCGAATCAAGCGAAAAACTGATCGAAAGTTTGGACGAGTCAAAAGCTGATCCTACGGTTGAACGCAGTTTAGCCGCCAGTTTGTTAACTCCCTTGGGACTGAGTTCGATGCTGCTGTTTTTGCTGTCGTGCACAGCTTTGGGCTACGCAGTCATGTACCCGTCAAATCTAGTTAAGATGGCAGGCCTGAACCGTTGGCTCGATAGCACCTCACCCTCTTCAAAGGACAGTCCCGCCTCTACTTCCATCTCAGATACCAGCACCAAGGAACTACCGAAAGCTCCAAATCTGGTATCCAAGGAATTTGTCGAGCTAGATTTGAGCACTCTCAGCAATGTTAAGCCGACAGTCAGCCCGATTCCTTCCCCGTCACCAAAAGCATCAATCCCGCCAACTCCGCCAGCGCCTCCGGGCCCCAGCGGGGCTGTGCCGATTCCAACAGAAGACGGCAACCCGCCCAGAGGCAGGGAACAAGGACTCAACAATCTGAGTACGGCTTTGCTTCCCACTCCCAGCCCTAGCGCCGCCCAGCCTGTGCCGACACTGCCGACACTGCCTCCAACACCCTCCCCAGCCGCCGCCTCCCCAGCCGCAGCATCCCCAGCCCAGCCTGCCGCGGCATCTCCCCTGGGAAGGCCTGCACGGGCCGCCGACGGTTTCTATTACGTTGTCACCGATTACACAGACGAAAAATCGCTGCAGAAAGCCAGAACCGCTGTTCCCGATGCCTACGTGCGGAACTTCTCAAAGGGTGTCAAGATCCAAATGGGGGCTTTGAACGATGCTGCCTCAGCAGAACGTTTGGCGAAAGAACTCCAAGAAAAAGGGGTGAAGCCACAATACTATCAACCATAAATTAGGTAAAGGGTGAAAAACTTTAACTAAATTGTTAGACAAAGCTAGACAATGAGGAATGTTTTGTCTAACACAAAATTGGTTTTGTAATTGTCAATTCCCAGTCCTAAATCTAAAATTTAATAAAATCGGGAGACGGGCAAAATGGGATTATTCGATCGCCTATGGCGAGTGATTCGAGCCAATATTAACAGTTTGGTCGGGGCAGCAGAAGACCCAGAAAAAATTCTGGAACAGGCTGTAATGGATATGCAGGAAGATTTAGTGCAGCTCAGACAAGCTGTGGCAGGGGCGATTGCAGCTCAAAAACGCACTGAACGCCAGTGTTCCCAAGCTGAGTCTACAGCAGCAGAATGGCATCAGCGGGCGCAGCTAGCTTTGCAAAAAGGCGAGGAAAATTTGGCGCGGGAAGCTCTGACGCGCAAGAAATCTTATCAAGAAACGGCAACGGCGATGAAAGCCAGTCTCGGACAACAGAACGCTGTTGTGACTAAACTTAAAGAAAATATGCGGATGCTCGAAAGTAAAATTTCCGAGGCAAAATCTAAAAAAGATATGTATATTGCCCGAGCTCGATCGGCTGCATCGTCGGAAAGGCTTCAAGAAATGATGGGCAATCTCAGTACCGGTAGCGCTTTGAGCGCGTTTGAACGCATGGAAGAGAAAGTCATGCAGCTAGAAGCTCGCTCCGAAGCAATCGCAGAACTCGGAACTAATGATTTAGAAAAGAAGTTTCTCTCTCTCGAAGGCGCCGATGATGTGGATACCGAGTTGGCGGCGATGAAAGCACAAATGCTTCCGGGCAACAATACACCCAAATTGCCACCGAGCGAGCCGCCCGCATCCTGAACCCCAGGCAACAGAACAAGACTCGGTACGAGCAAAAACTTCTCAACAGCCTAGCTAGAGATGGCTCGAAGCCTGTTGGGGAATTCTCGGATCGAAGTTAAACTCAATAGATAGGTGCAGTGCGATTCGTTGAAACGTGAATCACGGTGAAAGCCCGTACATAACGTTTCCAGCCACAAGGCTGAACTCTCGGTCTGATAAGGGTGCAAGTCCCTTCTGCCAGACTCAGGTATGACTCCCTATCTGCCCACACCGACCAAGCTCGATTCTTGGAGAGTGAAGCTCTTAACTGGACGCAATCAGACATCTAATGTGAGGTGACACTGGTGTTAATGGGGAGTTCCGATGGTGAAATTGAGCCTAGAAAAGTAACTTAATCTTGAGCGGGACACAGACCAAAAACTCCCGACTCCACTGGAGTTCATTCCCGCCGAATACTGCGCCAATATCGGCAAGAGTCCAGGGAATCCAGCAGTTAAAATGGCTCCACCTAAAGGAACAATCAATCTAACTGAGGGTAGGTGCAGTGCGATTCGTTGAAACGTGAATCACGGTGAAAGCCCGTACATAACGTTTCCAGCCACAAGGCTGAACTCTCGGTCTGATAAGGGTGCAAGTCCCTTCTGCCAGACTCAGGTATGACTCCCTATCTGCCCACACCGACCAAGCTCGATTCTTGGAGAGTGAAGCTCTTAACTGGACGCAATCAGACATCTAATGTGAGGTGACACTGGTGTTAATGGGGAGTTCCGATGGTGAAATTGAGCCTAGAAAAGTAACTTAATCTTGAGCGGGACACAGACCAAAAACTCCCGACTCCACTGGAGTTCATTCCCGCCGAATACTGCGCCAATATCGGCAAGAGTCCAGGGAATCCAGCAGTTAAAATGGCTCCACCTAAAGGAACAATCAATCTAACCGAGGGAACGAAGAAAAACGAGCTGAGGGTCAAGGGGAAGTCGAACCCTTTCGTAGGCTAGACGAGCAGCGGAACCCCCTTAGTTCGGGTAGGACAGACCGTAACTGGTCTGAGGTGTTCAGAAAACATAAGTTAGAGCAGCGCATGATTAGACACAACAGAAATGTTAGTGAATCTTGGAAGACGTTGACGTTACCTTGGAAGAAATTCCGAAGGGACTTATTTCGCCTACAAAAACGAGTGTTTAAAGCGATTCAGGTTGGAGACAAGCCCAAAGCGAAGTCCCTCCAAAAGCTAATTCTGAAATCTCGGGCTGCAAGAATGTTGGCGATACGTCAAGTAACTCAACTAAACGCTGGCAAAAAGACTGCGGGAATCGATGTCCAAGCCTCACTCACATTTGAAGAAAGGCTTGCTCTGAGTGAAGAACTCAGAGCCAAAAGTAACAACTGGAAACATCAGAAGTTACGTTCAATACCAATCCCTAAAAAGGATGGGAGTACCCGCCTCCTTAAGATACCAACTATCGCCGATAGAGCGTGGCAATGCCTCGCAAAATACGCGCTAGAGCCAGCGCACGAAGCTACTTTCCACGCTAGGAGCTATGGATTTAGAACAGGAAGGTCGGCGCAGGACGCGCAGAAATTTCTTTTCCTAAATCTAAACTCAAAAGCCCACGGAATAGAAAAGCGAGTCATAGAACTCGATCTCGAAAAATGCTTCGACAAGATAAGCACGCGCGAGCATAATGGAACGACTCATCGCCCCAAAAGGCATCAAGACCGGAATATTCCGCTGTCTAAAATCAGGAGTCAATCCAGAATTTCCCGAACAAGGAACCCCACAAGGGGGCGTGGTAAGTGCATTGCTAGCCAATATTGCTCTCAATGGGATTGAGGAAATACACCAATCAGTCCGTTACGCGGACGACATGGTAATAATTCTGAAGCCTAAAGATGATGCGGAGGCTATACTTGATAAAGTCAGCGAATTTCTGGCAGAACGAGGCATGAAGGTTAGTGAAAAGAAAACCAAGCTAACTGCTACGACAGATGGGTTTGACTTCCTCGGTTGGCACTTTAAAGTGCAGAACAACGGGAAATTTAAATGCGTTCCATCAGCGGACAATTTTAAAGCATTCCGTCAGAAGGTAAAACACATCGTCAACAACTCGAATTTTGGTGCTACGGTCAAAGCTGAGAAATTAGCCCCTGTAGTTAGAGGCTGGAGAAATTACCACCGCTATTGCAAGATGGACGGGTCGCGTAACTCGCTATACCACATCAAAATAAGAGCTTTCAAGGTATTCAATAAGGAACCAAAACAATCTCGATACACCAGCAAGAAACTGTTTGATAAAGCATTCCCATCGGTTCCTTACTCCGAAAACAAATTTGTCAATGTCAAAGGGGAGAAATCACCCTACGACGGAGACATAGCCTACTGGAGTGAGCGTAACAGCAAATTCTACGACGGCGACACCTCTAAAGCTTTAAAACGGCAAAACCATAAATGTGGAAAATGTGGCTTAAAAATGCTAGGCGATGAAAAGGTACATCTGCATCATGTAGATGGTTGCCATAGTAATTGGAAAATAAATAACCTTCTAGCGGTTCACGAAAGCTGCCACTATTATCTCCACATGAGCAAAGGCGCAAGCCAAGAACATCGGGAGCTGGGTGCGGGGAAACTAGCACGCCCAGATCTAACTGAGAGGTGCGGAGGATAATACCTCCTATCGACTCAACCTGAATAAGCTTGCCTGCATCACATTACTCGATCGCTTTAAACTGGATTTATCTGTCTGCAAAAATTGCCAAAAACTAAATCGCACTAAAAATCTGACAAGAGTGAATTTCACAACTGCGGGCTAGGGCTATCAAGCCTGCTTTCCGCCTACTTCGTACACCTCACCCAGGAAAAATAGCATTATGGGATTATTTGACCGCATTAGCCGAGTCGTCAAAGCCAATCTTAACGATCTGGTCAACAAAGCTGAAGACCCGGAAAAGATTTTAGAACAGTCTGTTACGGATATGCAGGAAGACTTGGTGCAGTTGCGTCAGGCCGTTGCCAGCGCGATCGCCACTCAAAAGCGCACCCAGACTCAGTACAATCAAGCTGAATCTCAGTCTAACCAGTGGCAGCAGCGCGCTCAGCTAGCCCTGCAAAAAGGAGACGAGACTTTGGCCCGGGAAGCGCTAGTTCGCAAAAAGTCTCACGCTGAAACGGCGGCTACGCTGAAAGCCAGTCTGGATCAGCAATCGACTCAGGTGGAAAGTCTCAAGCGCAACTTAATCGGTTTGGAGAGCAAAATTTCCGAAGCTAAGACTAAGAAGGATATGCTCAAAGCGAGGATATCCGCTGCTAAGGCTCAGGAACAGCTCAACAATACCATTGGCACCTTGAATACTGGCAGTTCTATGGCGGCTTTTGATCGCATGGAAGAAAAAGTTTTGCAGATTGAAGCTCGCGCGGGGGCTTCGGCAGAATTGGCGGCCGGCGGCAGCAATTTAGAGGAACAGTTCCGCTTGCTCGAAAGCGGCGGTGATGTTGACGACGAGTTGGCTCAGATGAAAGCTCAACTAACCGGGGGTTCTGTGTCTCAAGGTCAATTGCCGGCAGCGGGTAAAACGGCAGCAGCTAGTAGCTCGGAGTCGAGTCCGGTGATTGACGCTGAGTTGGAAGAATTGCGATCGCAGCTCAATAAAATGTAGTAATCTCTATCAAAATTTACCTATTTCTCAGATCGCAGGTTTGATAGAATGCTCCGCCGACCTACAGGGCTAGCTTGGGAGGTCGGAGTTTTTTTAGTCATTTTTAGATGCACAAAACATGATTATTGTCAACTATCTTTATATTGAGTTAAGGAATTAAGTGTTTAAAAAGTGATAGAGTAATTTTATTCCTTGCAAGAGGGCTAGGTTGGGAGGTCGGAGTGTTTTTAGTAATTGTTAAATACACAAAATAAAGTTGCTGTCAACTATCTTTATATTGAGTTAAGGAATTAACTCTTTCAAAAGTGATAGAGCAATTTTATTCCTTGCAATTGCGTCGGCCTCGTCTGATCGTAAGTGTAAATAACTATCGAATATGGCTAATCTGTCATGCCCGTGCAATTTTCTAGAGGCTTTTGTAAAATCAAGTTTTTCAAGGCATTAGCACTTGGTTTTTCAATTGCAGCTATTTGCCCCGCACTGCTATCAGCTCTAAGTGTTGGCGAGTCGATGGTTGGTACCGACTCAGGGGTGCAAGCGCCAATTTTGCATGATAATTTACCGTCTCAATTAAAACTAAATCAAGAAACAGCAGACGATCGCGATCGGCTTCGTGATTTATACTCGGGTTCTGAATTAGATAGAGGCAGTAAAGAGCAAGAAAATAGCATCCCGGAATTCGATCAATCCACCCAAGGTGAGGCCGCAGACACTCTCCCTCAATTGCCGAACCGAGGAGAAAATAGACACGAATTTCCGATTCCTAACCCGCGGCTGCCAAATCCGGCTCCTCTCCCATAACCCGCGTGGCCAGCGCCCTTGCTTTCATGCGAACAGCTTTTGCCGCCTGCTGTTCCCCCACTGGCACAGCCTGCAGAATTGCTAAGATTCCGGGTACGATCAAAGTCGATCGATGGCAAGTAGTTGGCAGTTGATTTACCGCGAGCCGATCGTGCAAAATCCGAGAAGAGAAATCGCGATCAATATTGGTACCTGCAGTCGAGAAAGGGATACATCTTTGCTGGGAAAGGATTTTCCGCTGTCGCCGGAAGCAGATAATCGGTGTAGAACTTGGGTTGCGGTGCTGAGGCTATTTCAGGATTTTACTCAAAGGGGAGAGAGATGTCTTGGCGGCGCGATCGCAGTTCACTCTGGGAGTGGCAGCATTTGGCGCTACGGTGAGCAGCAGCAGCCCTGACAGTCGATTTTTGACCTGGCTGGGTCAATTGCAGTATGTGCGTTTGTTGGCTACTGATACCATTTTTATAAAGTTATGCTAGACTTATCTGAAAAGTAAAGGAGCACATTAAAATGTCTGGTCGTCCTCATATAACGATTGCCGAATCTGTAGAGGTATTGCTAGAGATTCGGAAACAACCAAAAAGAATCTTAGCATATAATAAAGTTCAAATGCTTTATTTATTTCAGTCAAAACAAGTAGAAACAGTCCGAGAAA